>DAIEMM010000311.1 GCA_027349605.1 Anaeromyxobacteraceae bacterium | reverse complement strand
CTGGATGCGGTCCGGGTCGAACTTCCCGAAGGCCTCCGGGAGGGGGTTCGGCTCGAAGGTCCCGAGCTTCTCTCCCCGGTAGTCGCAGCGGAGGATGGCGCGCCGCCCGCCCAGGTTCGCGAGCAGCAGCATCTCCCCGCTCTCGAACACGTCCACCCGCTCGACCGTGCCGAGGTCGCCGTCGCCGCCGAACGTGAACGTCTCCATCCCGGCCTGGTTGAAGATGTGCACGAGCCCGCCGTGAACGGTGAAGAGCTCGTCGTGCTTGCGGTCGTAGGCGACCGCGGCCCAGGTGGACTCGCTCGCTCCCGTGGAGGTGGCGAGGTCGAACAGGAAGGCCGGCTCGGCCGGCACCTCGGGGGGCGCCGCGACCGGCGCCGCGGGTTCCGCCGCCAGGGAGAAGAGGCCGATGAGTACCGCGATGGGAAGCGCCATCGATCTCCGCCCGGCCGCGGCCTAGTGCGACGTAGAGAACACCTGGACCCGGTTGTTGCCGCGATCGGCGACGAACGCAAGCCCTTCCGCGTTCACGCACATCTGCGCCGGGTAATAGACCCTGCCGTTCATCCAGCCCATCTCCAGCTCCCGCCCCAGGAACGCGCCGTCCGACCCGAGCACCGCGATGCCGTTCCCGTTCTGGTCGACGAGGTACGACTTCCCCTGGTCCACGGCGAGGTAGATCGGGAAGCTCACCCGGTCCTTCAGGCTCGGCCCGAGTGGCTGGAACTCCTTCGCGCCCTTGTCGGCCACCCAGACCCGCGACCCGACCGAGTCGACGGCGAGGATCCGCCCCGTCCCGTCCACGGCCACGTCGGTGAACTCCGCCCCCCCCCTCGGCAACGGGATCTCCCGCGTCACCTTGCCGCCGGGATCGGCGATCACGACCCGCCGCGCGGCCACGTCGAGGACCACGAGGCCGCCGGACGCGTCGACCTTGAACGCCGCCGGCGTCACGGTTCCCACCACGTTCTTCCACTCGACGGCGCCCGCGAACTTCCCCGCCGTGTCCACCCGGACGATGCGCCGGCTCCGGCGATCGAGGACGAGGACGTTCCCCTTCGCGTCCACCTGCACGCGCACGGGGTACGTCGCCTCGGCGAGCCTCACCTCGGTGCCCCCGGAGAGCTTCCCGTCCCGGTAGGCGTACAGGAGGAGCCGCCCGTTTCCGGTGTCGGCCACCACGACGGCCCCCTTGTCGCCGCAGCCGACGCCCTCCGGGGCCTTGAGCGGCGCCTCCTTGTCGTCCTGGTAGATGGAGAGCTCGTGCTTGAAGCTGGCGGGGCGTGCAGCGGCCGGGACCGCCGCCAGGGCCGCGAGTGCGAGGATCGCCGTGCCATTCCGGAGCGTCGTCACGGGGTCACCTCCTGAACTGCTCGTGGCAGTTGGTGCACAGGGCCGTGGTGGTGGCCTGCGGGATCATGTGCTTGTACTCGGAGCCGTGCGCCCGGTGGCAGCTGCTGCACTGGACGATCAGGTTCGGGTTGCGCGGGTCCTTCACCTTGGCGCCGATGGGATGGGTCGAGTGCTTCTGCCAGTCGTGGCACTGGCCGCACAGCTCGATGCCGTTCGGGTTCTTGAAGAGGAGCGGCGCGTTGCCGCCGTGCGGGTCGTGGCAGGTGCCGCAGTCGCCCGCGGCGATGGGGGCGTGCTTCGTGACCGACACGGCCTGCCTGCGGATGGTGTCGGCGTGACAGGCGCCGCACACCGCGACCGCGTTTCCCTTGAGGAGACCCTTGCTCTTCGAGGCGTGCGGCCCGTGGCAGGCGAGGCACGCTCCCTCCGCCACCGGCTGGTGGACGCGGGGCCTGTCGAGCATGGCGGTCATCTTCTGGCTGTGGCAGGTCCGGCACAGCTCGGCCCCGGCCTGGCGGGTCTTGAAGGGAGTCCTCGAGGTGGGCGGCTCGTGGCACATGGAGCACTGCCCCTTCGCCACCGGAGGGTGGACGTTCGCGAGGAACATGCCCCTCACGTTGGAGCCGTGCGGGTCGTGGCAGGTGGTGCAGTCGGCGGTCTTGACGGGATAGCCGAGGTGCTTCTTCGCCAGGATCGGCGAGTCCACCTTGTGGCACCCGAGGCAGAGCCCGGGAACGGCGCGCTTCAGGAGGACGTCCGCGGCGGCGGACCCGTGCGCGTCGTGGCAGGTGATGCAGCCCTTCTGGACCGGCGCGTGCTTGTACTTCGCGGAGGCCGCGGCCTCGGCGATCCCCTTGTGGCAGGAGGCGCAGAGGTCGTTCCCGTCCTTGATCAGGTTCGCCTTGAAGGGGCTGGCGTGCGGGTCGTGGCAGAGGCTGCAGCTGTGATCGTCCACCGGCTTGTGGGTGCTCTTCGCCGAGGCCGGGACGACGTCGCCGTGGCAGGTGGCGCAGACGTCGTTCTGGCTGGCGGAGAGGAGCTTCCCGTGGTCGGAGGCGTGCGGGTTGTGGCACCCGGTGCAGTCGCCGCTCTTCACCGGCGTGTGGACCGAGGCCTTCTTGAGCCGCTCCTCGAAGTCGCCGTGGCACTCCAGGCAGACCTTGCCCGTGGCGCCCGGACGGAGCTTGAAGGGATTGGCCGCGGTGGACTTCGCCGGCGAGGGCTTCGCGGCGGCGGGCTTCGGCGCCGGCGCGGCCGTGAGGAAGAGCGTGGCAACGAGGACGAGCGTCTGTGCGATCATCGTGCGCCCCTAGCCCTTCCCGGTGACGTGGCAGCCGTCGCACTGTTTCGCCTCGAAGGGCGGGTGGACGTTCTTCCGGAAGAGCTTCGCGTTCTTGGACGTGTGCGGCGTGTGACAGCTGGTGCACGTCATCCGGGCCGGGTCGATCGCCAGGTGCCCCTTCTGGAACCCGGCGTCCTTCGTGTCGTGGCACTGCTCGCAGAGCGCCAGCGGAGCATCGACGAGGAGCTTCGCCTGCGGCCCGGCGTGCGGCTTGTGGCAGGTGAGGCAGTCCTCGAAGGGCGAGTGCGCCTTCTCCCCCGCCGCCCGTGTCCCCATCTCCTTGTGGCAGGCGAAGCAGAGGTCGGGGGTCTTGGCCAGCATGAGCTTCGGCAGGTTCGCCTTGTGGGCGCTGTGGCACTTCGTGCACTCGCCCTTGTCGAAGGAGGCGTGGACCGCCTTCGCGCCCTGCAGCTCCTTGGCCTGGTTCGTGTGGCACTTGAGGCAGGTGGTCTTCTGGTCGGCGAGCAGGAGGCCGCGGAAGTTCGAGCCGTGCGGGTCGTGGCAGTCGAGGCACTTGCCGTCCACGTAGGGCTTGTGGTTCGAGGCCGTGCCCAGGTCCTTCATGAGCTTCTCGTGGCACTTCAGGCACAGGCGCGGCCCCTCCTCCTTGAGGAGCTTGGCGTTCTCCGAGGCGTGCCCGTCGTGGCAGGCGCTGCAGTTCCCCTCCAGCACCGGCTTGTGGGTGAAGGTCTTCACGAACTTCGCCTGCAGATCGGCGTGGCACCCGTAGCAGACCCGGTCCTGGCGGCCGGCCATCATCCCCGGCGAGTTCGAGCCGTGCGGGTCGTGGCAGCCGGTGCAATCCCCCCACTCGAAGGCGGCGTGCTGCACCTTCTTCGCGGCGGCCGCCTTCACCGACTTCGCGTGGCAGCTCGCGCACTGCGCGGAACCCTCGGCGAGGAGCAGCTTCTTCACCTTGGCCTGGTGCGGCGCGTGGCAGCCCAGGCAGCCCTTGCCGGTTCCAACCACCTTGTGCGGCGCGGTGAACTTCTGCCCCATCTGCGGGTGGCAGCCCAGGCAGAGCTCGTTGCCCGGGGCGCGGGTGAGGTGGGCGCCCACCGAGGCGTGCGGGTCGTGGCAGGCGATGCAGTCGCCGCTCTTCACGGGGGCGTGCTGGACCGTTCCGCCCCCGTCGAGCGACGCGACGTCGTGGCAGTTGGCGCAGAGCGCCCCGCCCGCCGCCTGGAGGGCGAAGGGCTTCGTGCTGGTGGGGGCGGCGTGGCAGGAATCGCAGCCGCCGCCGGAGACCGGGGCGTGCAGGGACGCCTTGAGCAGCTTGGCGCCGTCGGAGGAGTGCGGGTCGTGGCAGGCGCTGCAGGCCTTCGGCGGGTAGCCGCCGTGGGCCTTCTTGAAGCCCGCCGCGTCGGCGGCGTGGCAGCCGGTGCAGAGGGACACCTCGTCGGTGCGGAGCAGGTTCTTCTGCGCCGAGGCGTGGGCCACGTGGCAGGCGCGGCACCCGTCCTTCGCGACCACCGCGTGCACGTTCTTTCGCTGGAACGGCGCCTTCTGGTGGCACTCGAAGCAGGCCGCCGCCCCGTCGGCCTTCAGCATGTGCGGGGCGTTCGACCCGTGGGGGTCGTGGCAGGTGACGCACTTGCCGGTCTTCAGGACCTGGTGGACGTTCGGCTTGTCCATGCCGATCGTCTTCTTCTCGTGGCACTTGTAGCAGAAGGCGTTGCCGGCCTCCTTGAGGAGCAGCTTGGGGACGAGGCCGTGCCGCAGGTGGCACTCCTCGCACTTCCTCTGCTTCACCGCCGGGTGCGAGTACTTGTAGGAGGCGTACTTGTCGGCCAGCTGGGTGTGGCAGTCCAGGCACTCCTTCTGCTTGAACTTCTGCTGGGCATGGGCTGGCTGCGGCGCCGCCAGGAGAGCCGCGCAGGCGGCCAGGGCGGCGATCCAGGAGGGGTTCGGACGGTTCACGCGCATCTTCTCGCTCCCGTGCATCCCGGGCTCAGCCGGCGATCCGGGTGATGAGGACGTCGACCTTCTGCACCTGGCGCAGCTTCGACGCGTAGTCCTTCAAGGCGGCGGCGATCTTCTCTCCCTCGACCTCGCGGGCCAGCTCCTCGCGCACGTCGGCGTAGGGCTTCACGCTCGGGGGAATCTGCTCGAGGACCCGGATGACGAAGTGCTGCTTCCCGTCGTCGCTGGCGTAGAGCCGGTAGTCGCCCCGCTGGGCGCCGGTCAGCGCCTTCACGAGCGACGGCCGCATGGTGTTGGCGCTGACGGGGGCGCCCTGCAGCTGGAAGGCCTGCTCCTCGGGCTTGAGCTGCCCCTCGGCGTTGGCCCGGAGCCACTCGAGATCCGTGCCGGCCTCGAGCTTCTCGAACGTGGCCTGTGCGGCCTTGGCGCTCCCGAACCCCAGCCCGTCGAGCCGGTACATCTGCGGGAAGGTGAACTGGGCCTTTCGCGCCTCGTACCGGGCCTGCACGTCCGCCTCGGTGACCTTCACTCCCGGGATGATCACCTTCTCGATGAAGGTGTTGAAGGCCAGCACGCGGCCGTACTCCGCGACCTTGCGGCGGACCGCCGGGGTCTGGTCGAGCTTCCGCTCCCGGGCCTCGATGGCGAAGAGGCGCGCTCCCAGCATCGTCTCGAAGGTGTCCGTCTTGAACTTGTTGACCCGCTTCTCCTTGATGGGGTCGGCGATGCCGTGGAAGAACTTCTTCGAGACCTCGGTGGTCAGCTCTCCCACGGTGATGGGCTTCTCGCCGCGGATCTGCGCGAGCGGACGCTGGTCCTTGGCGAGCGCCTGGAACCCGGCCTCCCCTCCGGCCTCGAAGTAGAGGCTCGCGAGCAGCTTATCGTCCACCGTGGCGTACTTCTTCACCAGCGACTCGTGGAATCGCCGGACGGCCTTGCGCTGCTGGTCGGCGAGCGACTGGGCGCGAGCCTGCTGCCTGGCCTTCTTGTCCTCCGGGTAGCGGACGCCCTCGAGCTGGAGCACCACGAAGCCGCCCGATACCTTCACCGGCTGGCTCACCTGTCCCTTCTTGAGCGCGTCGGCGGCGTGGGCGATCTCCGGGACCATCTGCTGGATCGACACGTAGCCCGGCTCGCCGCCCCTCCCCTTCTTCTCCGCCACGGCGGCGCGGGCCAGCTTGTCGAACGAGCCGCCCTTGCCCACCGCCGCGCGGAACTTCTTCGCGTCCTCCTCCTTGTCGAACATCACCGAGCGGACCTTCCACTGCTTCACGGCGGCCTTGAAGAGCCTGTCCACCTGGGCGGGGTCGGGCTTCGCTCCGGCAGCCGCCTCGACCTGGAGGGTGGTGCGGAGGGTGGAGGCGCGGAAGGCGCCCACGGCCTCGCGGGCGTCGGGCTGCTCCATGAGCCCCATCTACCGGGCCTCGAGGGCGATGAGCCGCACGTCGACCATGCGGTCGAGCGGCGGCCGGAAGTCCATGCCCTTCGGCTTCGCCCCGCGGCTCGCCTTCGAGCCCTGCTCCATGTGCGCGGCGGCCAGCGCGTCGGCCAGCTCGCCGAGCTCGATCTCGTCTGCGACCACCCGGGCCACGGGGCAGGCCGCGGTGTCGTTGGAGAAGAGGGTGGCCCGGATCTCCCCGCCCTCCGCGTGCGAGACGCGGCACCCGGCACGCGCGGGCGCGGGCTCGGACGCGAGAACGGCGTAGGCGCTGAAGGGCCTGGGGGATGGCGCCTCCGCAGGGCTGGCGGGTGCCGGGAGCATTCCCGGCACCAGGCCGAGCACGATGAGATGAAGGCGCATGGTGTCCCCTCTTCTGGTTCCTGTGCCGCGTGATTCACGCGCCATGCCGAGTCATCCCCCCGATCTGGCGCGGGAATTTCGATCGGCGATCGCGGTCCGGGCGCTTTTCGTGCGTCAGCCCCAAAAGGGGGCGCAAATCCTGCGGAATTCTAATTTCTGGTGAGCAGCGGACGATCCTCGAGCATGCGGGACACGGCCCCTTTCGCCATGCCACAGGCGAGCGCGCTCGCCGTCGTGACCCGGCCCAGGCCGAAGAAGTAGACGCCGTCGTCTCCGGCGCCGGAGGTGGTGGACGACCAGACCAGCTGGGCGGTCCTCCGGTCGAGGACCCAGGAGCCGAACTCGAGGCTGGGAGCCCCGCTCAGCCCCGCCGCGTCCTCGAACCTCCGCACCGTGCCGGAGAGGACGAGGTCCGCGCGCACCAGTTCCAGCACCACGCGCGCGTCGTCGAGCGAGATGCCGCCCGCGGCGCCGATGCGGTGGGTGAGCAGCTCGTCCCGCACGACGCCCGGCTCGACCACCTTCACGGTGCCGTTCGCCACCAGCGGGGCCAGGAAGCGGAGCGCCATCACCTCGCCGGCATCGCGGCGACCGGAGCCGTTCAGGAAGGGCAGGACGGCGACGGTCCGCCGCGACGGGTCGGAGAGGAGCGGAGACCGGTACACCCGGTTCGGCGGGACCTCGCTCCACTGCGGACAGGGCCGGCTCGGCCGCGGGTCCTGCAGCGCCGCCGCGAGCCTCACCGCGGTGTTCAGCAGCGACTCGTCGCGCAGCGTCTCCATGCTCTGGAGGACTACCATCGCCAGCAGGCCGGGGGAGTCGACCCCGCTCCGCGCGAAGGAGTCGATCCACTGGATGGCGGGTTCGGCGCCGATGTTCACGAGCCGCGTCGTCATGGCCATGCGGAAGGGGGGAACCGCCTGGTAGATCTCGAGCGAAGGGATGATCACCCCCTCGGCCCCCGCCTCCTCGCGAAGCGCCGCCGCCGTCTCGCGGTCCACCCCGCCGGTGAAGCGGATGCGATGGGCGGCGAGCGTCCGCATCACCAGCTCGTCCGGCACCAGCACGACGCCGTAGGTGAGGAGCTGGGCCCGCAGCGCCGCCGTCAGCTCCTTCACCGGAGCCCTTCCCCCGGTGAGGTTCTGCACCGGGAAGAGCGCCATGCGCGGCGGCGCGGCCCGCTCGGGCGGCGGCCGGGCGGCGCTGCAGCCCGCCAGGGCGAGCGCCCCCACGAGCGCGATGGCCCGGGCGCTACTGGAAGAGCTGCTGGAGGAGGTCATCCACCGCCTGCTCGGTGACCGAGTTCATGGGCTCGCCGCCCCCCGTGCCGAGGAGGCGTGCGCCCCAGGTCACGCCGCCCTTGGTGGACGAGCCGGACCAGATGACCTTGCCCGTGCCGGCCTCCTGCATCTGCAGGCTCACCGACACCACGTTGGACGCGGCCGCGGAGGTGCGGACCTCCCCGTACTCCTTCACCACGCCGGTGATCACCGCGTCGGCCTTGAGCATGGCGGCGATCTTCACGACCTCCTCCGTGCTCGGCGTCGCCGGGGTGGCGAGCCCGAGGCGCGACGCGGCGCGGGCCACCTCGCCGGTGGGCACGACGTACACCGCCTGGGTGGCGAGGAGGGCGTTCGCGAAGACGTCGCGCACCCGGTCGGCCGCCTGCTGGTTCGCGCTCAGGTTCCAGAAGGGCATCACCACCACGGTCTTGATGGCGCCGAAGTCCATGTTCCGGTCCTGGTACGCCTTGGTCTTGGCGCACCCGGACGCGAGCGCCAGCAGCAGCGCCGGGACGAGGAAGGTGTTTCGCAGGGATCTCATGGTCGCCTCGGTAGGGTAACGCAGGTAGAAGGTCAGAGGAGGATGGAGATGCCCAGGTTGAGCGACCGGGAGTGGGTCTGGCTCACCGGTGCGGCCGAGTTGAGGAGGGTGTAGCTCCCGGTCAGCTGGATGCCGGGGCGGATGTTCCAGCGCAGGCTGGGCGTGAAGAGCTCGAGCGTGGACTGGGCCGTGGTGTCGAAGGTCTTCGAGTACGAGATGCTGAGCTGGAGGTCGCCCCGGAAGGGCGAGAAGTTGAGCTGCACGGTGCCGTAGGTGGTGGATGGCCCGCCGTAGACGATCCGGGTGACGGTACCGATGGCCGAGATCGCGGTGGTGGGCCGGATCGTCACGCTCGCCTCGACCCGCCCGCTCGAGTTGTTGACCACGGGCTCGTCCACGGCCTGCAGGAGGCTCAGGCTGGAGAGCCAGCCGAGCGTGAAGGACACCCAGGGGTTGGGCGTGACCGTCGTGGTGGCGTTGAACGTGCCGCTCCAGATGTTCGTCCCGTCGTAGCGGTTCTCGAGCCCCCCGGTGGCGTTCACGAGCGCGGAGAGCCCCTCGTAGAGGTCGGCGCGGGCGAGCGTGGAGATCGAGTGGTTGAAGCCGACCGGCTGGATGACGTACTGGCCGGTCTTCACGTCGAGGGTGGGGCGCGCGTCGATGAACTGGCCGGAGTAGATGAGCGATCCCGTGAAGGTGGCGAGCGGCCTCCAGAGGAGGCCCGCGCTCCAGTCGGACTGGCCGTAGTGGCCGAGCCCCTGGTCCCCGTCCTGGCGGGAGATGCGCTCGCTCAGCTGCAGGCCCCGCGCCAGCCACTGCGACGCCGCGAGCGTGTTCATGAGGCTCCAGGTGGTGATGCCGGGCGACGTCCGCCGCTCCCCCAGCGCCGTGATGTCCCACGACAGGTTGGCGGCGCGCCAGAGGAGGGTGCTCGCGTTGGCGTTGAGCAGCGCCCCGGAGGTGGCCTGGTTCCTCGGGATCGACTCGGCCGACTGCACGAGGAACACCTGCACCTCGGTGACGAAGACGTTCGCATAGGCCGGGTCGACGGTCAGCGCGGCCGGGAGAGGCCGGGTCACGACCTTCAGGTAGCGGGCCCGGGTCTCCCGGACGGGGATCTCGAACCGGTTCTGGAAGGCGCCGAACACGACCGGACCGGTGATGGAGACGGGCGTCCAGGTCTTGTTGTCGTCGCTCTGGTAGGCGGTCCAGGCGTAGGCGATCGACAGCTCGGGGGGCAGCTTCTTGTCCACCCAGACCTGGATGGTGTTGACCGGCGTGATCAGGTCGGCGAACTGCACGCCCAGGTCGCGCCGGTTGTCGTCCCCGGCGAGGGTGGGCGCATATCCGATGTCCACCGAGGCGCTCGCGGTCAGGTTGCCGTCGATGAGGGCGGGGTTGGCGAGCAGCGTGTCGCTCTCCGGCAGCGCGGGGAAGACCTCGGTGAGCGAGAGGCCGGCGACGGGGTGCTGCTGCTGCGAGACGGTTCCCTGCCCGGCGGTCAGGGTCGTCAGCATCTGGTTGCGGAGGATGAGCGAGACGTAGACCGCCGTCCGGCCCTCGAAGAGCCGGGCGCTGTAGATCCCCTGCAGGGTCTGGTCGAGCGAGTCCGCCTCGGTCCCGGTGATCGCGTCCACGGGCCGCGCCCACTGGATGACGTAGCGGAACTCGAAGGGCTCGATGAGGTACCGGACCGACCCGAGCGCGCTCCAGGTGGTGATGTCCTGGTTCAGGCGGGAGGTGTCGTACTGGTGCGTCCGGCTCAGGCGCAGGTTGAGCTCGGGCAGGTCGAGCGGGCGCCAGCTGGCGTAGAGGGCCAGGTTCTCGTTCACGAGCGACGGGAGGGCGTTGACCTGCTCCGACCCGAGGTCGTAGGAGAGCCCGCTCGTCAGGGTGGGCAGGTTCATGGTCAGGCGCGCGTAGAGGCCGCGAACGCTCCCGTCGAGCGTCCGGGCGCCGGTGGCGTCGTCCGTCCAGGTGCGGCGGGCCTCGAAGAGCCCCCCCGCCCCGATGGTGAAGGCCGGGGTCAACGCGCGGTCGAAGTTGAGCCGGTAGTTCTGGGTGAGGACGCGGTCGTCCTGCCGGGTTCCGTTGCCCAGCTGATCCTGCGTCTCCAGATGGGTCAGCGTGAAGGTGGGCTCGAGGTACAGGCTGAGGCCGTCGCCGCGCGCGTCCGTGCAGATCGCCAGAAGTCCGACGAGCGCCAGGAGCCACCTCCCCTTTGGCGCCCTTCCCTTCACCTTCTCAGTTCCGCTCCGCCGCGAGCTTGATCTCGTACGGGTCGCCCGAGACGTCGATCACCGAGAGGACCTTGCGGCTGGTCAGGTCGACGACGGCGATGGCGCGCTGCGAGGGCATGAGGGCGAAGAGCTGGTCCTGCGGATCGTCGATGGCCATGTTCGACACCCAGTCCGGGACCTCGAAGGCGTCCACGGGGAGCGCGGCGAAGAGGTCGTACACCTCGATGCGCCCCACCTCCTCGTGAGCCACGTAGAGCAGATCGGTCCGGGAGTCCAGCTTGATCGCCGATGCGCCAAGGCCGACCCGGATCTTCCTCGAGACCGTCAGACCGGGCAGGGCGTACTCGTTCATGTAGGGCGACCCGGCGTGGATCACGTAGAGCCGCTTGCCATCGCGGCTCACCTGCCCGAAGAGGGGCTCGGGCTCGGTGGAGATGGTGGCGATGGCCTGCCGGGTGCCCAGGTCGATGACCGTGAGGTTGTTGGAGCGCCGGTTGAGCACGAAGGCGCGGTTACCGCCCCGCTGCAGGGTGACCGACCAGGGCGCCTCCCCCACCCGGACGCGGGTAATCTCCTGGGTGGTGAAGGCGTCCACGAAGCTCGCCGTCTGCGACAGGAAGTTGAGCACGAGCAGGGTCCGCCGGTCGGGGAGCATCTGGA
>DAIEMM010000308.1 GCA_027349605.1 Anaeromyxobacteraceae bacterium | reverse complement strand
CGCCGGGACGGAGCGAGCCCGCCGGCCAGGCCTGCGCGAGCCGCCGCTGCAGCGCCTCGCGCTCGGCTCCCTGGACCCGCGCCACCGGCCCCCAGTAGCCCTGGCGCCGGTCCACCTCGAGGAGGCCGTGCAGCATGGCGTGCTGGGCGGCCCGCTGCTCGTCGAGGTCCACGGCCGCCTCGATCCGCAGCCCGTCCCGCAGGACGCGCGGATTCCCGAGGCGCTCGACGATGCGGCGGCGCACCGCCTCCGCGTAGAAGGGCGCCACCTCCCGGAACGGGTCGTCGATGGCGTGGACCCGGACCGGCGACTCGTCGGCGGCCCGCCGCTCCGCCTCGGTGATGGCGCCGTCCTCCCGCATGCGCCGCAGCACGTAGCTGCGCCGGGTCCTCGCGGCCTCGGGGTGGAGCACCGGCGAGTAGCGGCTGGGCGCCTGGGGCAGCCCTGCCAGCAGGACGGCCTCGGCGAGGGTGAGCTCCCCGACGGTCTTCCGGAAGTAGTTCTCCGCCGCCGACTCGATCCCGTAGCTGTGGTGCCCCAGGTAGACGCCGTTCAGGTACAGCCACAGCAGCTCCTGCTTGTCGAAGGCCTGCTCCAGCCGGGACGCCAGGATGGCCTCGCGCGCCTTGCGCCGCAGGTTCTTCCGCGTCCCCTCGGCGAAGCCCTCGGAGGAGACGAGCAGCGCCTTGGCGGTCTGCTGGGTGATGGTGGAGCCGCCCTGGATCTTCTTCTTGAGCACGTAGGTGTTCACACCGGCCCGCAGCGTCCCCAGCCAGTCGACCCCGTGGTGCTGGAAGAAGTTCTTGTCCTCGGCGGCCAGGAAGGCCTGCACGACGTGGCGGGGGATCCGGTCGTAGGGGACCACCCGGCGCCGCTCCTCGAAGAGCTCGCCGATGACCTGTCCGTCGGCGCTCACGATCTCCGACACCACCGGCGGCCGGTATTCGGCGAGCGACTGCACGGACGGCAGGTCGCGGGAGAGCCAGAAGTAGGCCGCCACGCCCGTGATCAGGGCGGCGTTGCCGAGAACGAGCCCGAGGAAGACCGTCCAGCGGAGCGCCGTGCGCCACGCAGGGCGCCGCGGCGGCACCCCGTGGAGCACCAGCTTCTCCCCTGGACGGGCGGGTTCGTCGGCCATCTGGAGGGACTGTAGGCAGGGTGCGGCGGCGGATCAATTCCGCTTCGCGCCCGGGACGCCGCGCGTCGCGGCTCCGGGAGGGGCCTCGAGGTTGGCGCGCCCCAGGACCTCGACCAGCTCGGGAGGCAGCGGGGCCTCGAGCCGGAGCGGGGCGCCGGTGATGGGATGCGGCACCTGGAGCTTCCAGGCGTGGAGGAACATGCGCCGCAGCCCCCAGCGGGCGCGCGCCTCGCGGTTGAAGGCGAAGTCCCCGTAGCGCCGGTCTCCCGCGACGGGGTGGCCGAAGGCCTGGAGGTGGCGGCGGATCTGGTGGGTTCGCCCGGTCTCGATGTGGACCCGGAGCAAGGAGGCGTCCCGGTTCGCGGAGATCACCTGCCAGCGGGTGAGGGCGTCCTGGAACTTCACCCCGCGCTGATCCTTCGATCGGGTGGTCTGCTCGTGCTCGGAGAGCGGCAGGTCGATCGTTCCCGCACCCGCCGAGAACTTCCCCTTGGCCAGCGCCAGGTAGGCCTTGCGTACTTCTTCACCCTCGGTGAACAGCTCGCCGAGCCGGACCATGGCCTTGCGGGTCTTCGCCACCAGCACCACCCCGCTCGTGTCCCGGTCGAGCCGGTGGGCCGGGCTGGCGCGGTACTCCCCGGGCGGCAGGTCGTCGGGCACGCGCAGGTGGGCGCGGACCTCGTCGACCAGCGTGGCCCCCTCGATGCCGCTCCCGGGGTGGGCGGCCAGTCCTGCCGGCTTGTCCACCACGAGCAGGTGCTCGTCCTCGTGGAGGATGCCGAAGGTGCGCCTCGCCGGGCGCGCCCCCCTGGCCGCTGCCTCGGCCGGGACGAGCAGCCGCTCCTCGTCGCCGCGGATGACGATCTTGTCGCCGCCGGCGAGGAGCTGCTCCGCCTTCCCCCGCAGCCCGTTCACCCGGATCTTCTTGGTCCGGAACATCTTGTAGACGTGGGAGAGGGGCACGCCGGGAAGCGCGCGGCGGACGTACTTGTCGAGGCGTTGCCCGGCGGCGTCGGCGCTGACCGTGAGTTCGATCACCAGAGCTCCATCTGGGGGGATTCCTCGAGCGGCTCGGCGCGGATGCCCTCGCGCCGCAGCTCCTTGGCGAACGGCCCGGCGTGGCCGTGCAGGGTGAAGACCCGGGAGGCCCCGGTGGCCTTGGCGTACCGAAGCAGCGACGGGAAGTCGGCGTGGTCGGAGAGGGGGAAGGAGGCGTCCACGCCACCGTACCAGCGGGCGCCGTCCAGCGCCCATCCGGTGAGCACGGCCGTTCGCCTCGGGCGGATCCGGGCGATCGCCGCCGAGCGGGCGAGCTGGGGCGGGACCACCACGATCTCGCCGGGAGCCGGGCCCTCCGGACCGAGGAGCCGCACGTTGGGCAGCGGGACCCCCTGCTCCTCGTAGACCTGGTTCACCGCGTGGATGGTGGCGTGGGCACGGCAGGGGTACCCCAGCTCGCCGAAGTGCTTCAGCACCTCCTGCGCCTTTCCGAGCGAGTAGCCGAGCAGGACCGGGGTGGCGCCGTCCGAGAGCGCGTCGTCCACGAAGCGCTGCACCGACGCGAGCACCTCCTCCTTGGGCGGGAAGACGTACTTCGGCAGCCCGAAGGTCGACTCCATCAGGAGCACGTCGCAGGCCATCACCTGGACCGGCTCGGCGGTGCGCGTGGGCTCGGTGCAGAGGTCGCCCGTGTAGCCCACGGTGAGACCGCCGGGAAGGGTGACGCGGATCTGCGCCGAGCCGAGCACGTGGCCGGCGGAGAAGAGCTCGAGGGTGAGCTCCCCCAGGCCGAAGGGGGCGCGGTAGTCGGCCGGGAGCACCTCGCCGCCCTTGCGGTCCCCCAGCCGGTGTCGGGCCAGCGCGGCGGTGGAGCGGGTGGCGATGGTGCGCTCGTGGCGCCCCAGGTGGTCGGCGTGGGCGTGGGAGACGAACCCGCAGGGGCGCTTGCGGCGGGCGTCGAGGTAGAGCCCGGTCCCGCGGACGCGGAGCTCACCGGCGACGAGCTCGATGGGGGAACGGCGCACGGGGGGTGATCTAGCAGGAAGGGCTGTCGCTGGCCCGGCCTACGGACCTCGTCCGGCGTCCTGGGACCTGGTCGACGGACCGGTCCCGCCCGGCTTCTCCCGCCGCCTCGCCTGCATCGCCCCGCCCACCTCGGCGATCACGATCCCCACCAGGATGAGCGCGCCCCCGGCGATCCCCAGGGGCGGCAGGACCTCCCCGGTCACGAAGTGGGAGAACACCGCCGCCGCGGGGGGCTCGAGCGCGTAGATGATGGCGGCGCGGACCGCGGTGGTGTGGCGCTGGGCCCAGTTCATGACGAAGAAGGCGCCCACCGTCATCACCAGGCTCGTGAAGAGCACCGTCCCGAGGAGCTCCCCCGAGGGCGCCAGGCGGACCGGCTCGAAGGCGAGCAGGAGGAGGCTGCCCAGGAAGGTGACCGCGATCTGGACGAAGGTGAGCCCGACGAGGGGGTGGCGCGGCGAGAACTCGCTCGTCCACACGATCTGGAAGGCGTAGGCCACCGCGCAGCCCAGCGTGAGCAGGTCGCCGAGCTGCACCAGCGCCGTCGCGTCGCCGCCGAACGGGCGGGTGAGCAGGGCGAGCCCGGCCACCGCCAGCGTCACGCCGGCCCAGGCCGGGCCCCCGACGCGGCGCCCCTGGAGGAACCGGGCGATGAGCGGGACGATCACCACCGCCAGGCCGGTGATGAACCCCGAGCGGGCCGGCGTGGTGTAGCGGAGGCCGGTGGTCTGGAGGGCGAAGCCCACGAACATGGCGAGACCGAGCAGGCCGCCGTCCCGGAGGAGGCCCGGCGACGGGCGGGGCCGGCGGAACAGCCAGATCGCCCCCAGGACCGCGGCGGCGAGACCGAAGCGGAGCGACAGGAACGCCCCGGGGCTCGTGCCGGCGTCGAGGACCCGCTTCACCAGGGTGAAGGTCGTCCCCCAGACCAGGGTCAGCAGGAGCAGGGCGAGGTCGGCCACGGCGGCGGGGTTGTAGCAGAGGGAGCAGGCCCGGACTAGGCTTCCGGCCCATGCCCCACCGCCCGAAGCTCGCGCTCCTCGCCGCTTCCCTCCTCGCCGCCTGCGCCACCCCCTCCGGAGGCGCCCCCGCGCCGGGTCCCTCGATGAAGACTCCCCTCGCCTACCCCGCCGCGCCCCGCGAGGAGGTCGTGGACGTGATCCACGGCGTCCCCGTCGCCGACCCCTACCGGTGGCTCGAGGACGCGAGGTCGCCCCGCACCGGGACCTGGGTGACCGCCGAGGACCGCCTTTCCCGGGACTTCCTCGGCGGCCTGCCGGAGCGGGGCGCCATCGCGAAGCGGCTCGAGGAGATCCTCTACGTGGAGCAGGTGGTGGGTCTCCCGGTGAAGCGGGGCGACCGCGTGTTCTTCCAGCGCCGCTCCCCCTCCCAGGAGAAGGCCGTCCTCTACTGGCGCGAGGGCGGGGGGCCCGAGAAGGTGCTCCTCGACCCGAACGGCTGGTCGAAGGACGGCAGCACCTCGCTGGGGATGTGGATGCCCTCCTGGGACGGCAAGACCCTCGCCTTCTCGGTGAAGGAGAACAACTCCGACGAGGCGGTGCTGCAGCTCGTGGACGTCGCCACCGGGACTCGCTCGGAGGTGGATCGGATCGAGGGCGCCAAGTACGCCGAGCCCTCCTGGACGCCGGACTCGAAGGGCTTCACCTACACGTGGCTGCCCACCGACCCGAAGATCCCCGCCGCCGACCGGCCCGGGTACGCCGAGGTCCGCTTCCACCGGGTCGGGACGCCGGCGTCGAGCGACGCGCTCGTGCACCCGCGCACCGGCGATCCGAGCACCTTCATCAACGGCTTCGTCTCCCGGGACGGTCACTGGCTCTTCGTCTCGATCTCCTTCGGCTGGACCTCGAACGACGTGTACTTCCGGGACGCCCGCAAGGACGGTCCGTGGATCCCCCTCGTCACGGGGAGGAAGGCCCAGTTCGCGCCCACCGCCTGGCAGGACCGCTTCTACGTGGCCACGAACGACGGCGCCCCGATGTGGAAGATCGTGCGGGTCGACCCGGCCGCTCCCGATCCGGCGGGCTGGAAGACCCTGGTCGCCGAGCGCCCCGACGCCGCGCTCGACGGCTTCGACGTCATCGGCGGCCGGCTGGCGCTCCGCACCATGACGAAGGCGACGAGCCGGCTCGAGATCCGCGACCTCGACGGGAAGGGCGGGTACGAGGTGGCGCTGCCGGGACCGGGCACGGTGGAAGGCCCGTCCGGCGACCCGCTCGACCCGGAGGCCTTCTACTCGTACCAGTCGTTCACCGACCCGCGGGAGGTGCGCTTGCTCCAGCTCGCGGGAGGCGCCACCGCGACCTGGTACCGGACCAAGGTCCCGGTCGACCCTTCACCCTACGTGGTGGAGCAGGTCTCCTACCCGTCGAAGGACGGGACCCCGGTCTCGATGTTCCTCGTCCACCGCCGCGACCGGAAGCTCGACGGCTCGGCCCCGGTCTTGCTCGAGGGCTACGGGGGCTTCCAGGTGGCGATGCAGCCCCTCTTCCGCGGCTCGCTCTACCCGTGGCTCGAGCGGGGCGGCGTCTTCGCCATGCCCAACCTGCGCGGCGGCAACGAGTACGGGGAGAGGTGGCACGTGGACGGGATGCTCGCGAAGAAGCAGAACGTCTTCGACGACTTCATCGCCGCGGCGGATTGGCTCGTCGCGAAGGGGTACGCGAGGCCGGAGCGGATCACCATCCGCGGCGGGTCGAACGGAGGGCTGCTGGTGGGCGCCGCCATGACCCAGCGCCCCGATCTCTTCGGGGCGGTGCTCTGCGGCGTGCCGCTGCTCGACATGGTCCGCTACCACCTGTTCGGCTCGGGGAAGACCTGGATCGCCGAGTACGGCTCGGCCGACGACGCGGCGCTCTTCCCGGCCCTGCTCGCCTACTCGCCCTACCACCACGTGAGGAAGGGGACGCGCTACCCGGCCACGCTGCTCCTCTCGGCCGATTCCGACGATCGGGTGGACCCCATGCACGCGCGGAAGTTCGCGGCGGCGCTCCAGTGGGCCACCACCGGCGGGCCGGTGCTGCTGCGCGTGGAGAGGAACGCCGGGCACGGCGGCGGCGACCGGGTCCGGGCGGCGGTGGAGGAGTACGCCGACGAGTGGGCGTTCGGCCTGTGGGCGACGGGGAGGTGAGGGCGGACTCCGCGCCGGGAGGCGCCATCACCTCCCCGCAGCGCGCGCGGCCCGGAAGGTCAGGACCGTCCCCGGCGGGAGCCTCTCGATGCCCTCCACCCGGAGCCTCGGCTCCTTCCAGTCCATGGAGAACCGGACCGCGACCTTGTCGCCGGCGGAGAGCCCTCGGGGCACGAGCGTCGTCGCCACCTCGAAGGGCATGACCATCGCGTCCATGCCCACGACCATTCCGGTGGCGTCGGCGAAGTCGTCGATGGCCTCGTGGCGGACGAGCACCTGGGTCCC
>DAIEMM010000306.1 GCA_027349605.1 Anaeromyxobacteraceae bacterium | reverse complement strand
CGTCGGCCGGTGACGACGGCTCGTCAGGGGGCGACGCTGGTGACGAAGACGGACTTGCCGTCCTTCACTTCCAGCACCACGGCGGGCTTCACCGCGTCGTGGTTGGCGTCGATGGTGATGACGCCGGTGACCCCCGGGTAGTCCTTGGTCGCGGCGATGGCGTCCCGGATCGCGGTGCCGGAGAGGTCGGTGGCCCGGTTCATGGCGTCGAAGCCCACCATGGCGGCGTCGTATCCCTGGGCGGCCAGCCCGTCGGGCACCCCGCCGTAACGGGCCTTGTAGGCCTTCACGAACTCCTGGATGCGCGGGCTCGGGTCGTCGGGCGAGTAGTGGTTGGAGAAGAAGGAGCCCTCGATGGCCTTCCCGCCGATCTCGTAGAGCTTCGAGGAGTCCCAGCCGTCGCCGCCGAGGAGCGGCTGCTTCATGCCCAGCTCGCGGGCCTGCCGGGCGATGAGCGCCACGTCGGTGTAGTAACCGGGCACGTAGACGGCCTGCGGGTCCTTGTTCTTGATGGCGGTGAGCTGGGCCTTGAAGTCCTGGTCGCCGGCCTTGTAGCTCTGGTCGTCCACGATGGTCCCGCCGAGCTCCTTGAACTTGGCGAGGAAGAAGTCGGCGAGCCCCATCGAGTAGTCGTTGCCCACGTCGCGCAGGATGGCCACCCGGTCGATCTTCCTGTCGTTGCGGGCGAACTTGGCCATCACGGTGCCCTGGAACGGGTCGATGAAGCAGACCCGGAACACGAACGGGCGGACCTTGTCCTTGTCCTTCGTGACCCTCGGGTTCGTGGACGACGGCGTGATCATGGGGGTGCCGTTTCCGTCGGCGACCGGCGCCATCGCCAGCGAACGCGAGGACGCCACCTCGCCGAGGAGCAGGTTCACCTTGTCGTTCACGATGAGCCGGGTGGCGGCCACGGCCGCTTCCTCGGGCTTGCCCTGGCTGTCGTAGGTGCGCAGCGAGATGGGCTTCCCCTTCACCCCGCCCCGGGCGTTCCACTGCTCGATGGCGAGCTTGATGCCGTTGTCGGTGGACTGGCCGAAGGTGGCCTCCGACCCCGTCATCGAGCCCACGTGGCCGACCAGGATCCTGTCGCTCGCCGGGGCCGGCACGGCGGCGGCCTTGGCGGGCGCCTCCGCCTCGGGCTTCTTGCTCTGGCAGGCGACGACGGCGAGGGACGCTGCGAGGAGTGCCACGGCACGGACTGCGCGCATCGGAACCTCCGGTCGAGAAAGCAAAATCAGCGATCTAGCACACGGCTCTGCGGGGGGGAAAGTGTGCCCGACTTCGGCGCCGCCGTCATGCCGCGGTGGGATCACGTCCCGCCTCCGGGGAGGGCAGGCGGGCGGCCAGGGCGAGCGCCTCGGGACGGCGCAGCCGGGAGCGGGCCCGGGACGGGTCGCAGGGGGGGGCCGCCCAGGACAGGAGCCGTGCAATCCGTCCCCGGGCCTCGGCGAGCCGCTGCGGCGACACCCGGCCCTGCTCGACCGCTTGCCGCAGGAGGTCCACCGCGCGGTCCTGGACCTCGGCGTGGTGGCAGACCAGCAGGCCGTCGACCCCGGCGGCGATCGCGCCCGGAACCACCTCCTCGAGCGGGAAGTGGGCGGCAACGGCCCGCATCTCCAGGTCGTCGGAGAGGGCAGGACCCTGGAAGCCGCAGGACCCGCGCAGGAGCTGCATCACGGTAGGTGAAAGGGTGGCGGGTCGATCCGGGTCGAGCGCCTCGAAGACCACGTGGGCGGTCATGACCGAGGCCACCCCGGCGCGGGAGAGCGCCCGGAAGGGCGCGAGCTCGACCGCCTCGAGCCGGTCGAGCGGGTGGGAAAGGCGCGGGAGGTCCACGTGCGAGTCCTGGCTCGTGTCGCCGTGGCCGGGGAAGTGCTTGGCGCAGGCGGCCACGCCGCTCGACTGGAGGCCCCGGGCCAGCGCCGCACCGAGGCGGCCCACCCGCTCCGGGTCGCGCCCCAGCGACCGGTCGCCGATGACCGGGTTGGCCGGGTTCGTGTCCACGTCGACCACCGGCGCGTAGTCCTGGTCGATGCCCACGGCGCGCAGCTCGCGCCCGAGCAGCGCCCCGACCTCGAAGGCGGTCGGCTCGTCGCCGGTCTCCCCCAGCGCGAGCATCGGGGGCAGCTCGGTGAAGCCGTGCCGGGCCCGGAGCCGCGCGACCCTGCCCCCCTCCTGGTCGACGGAGACCAGCAGCGGCCGCCCCGCGGCGCGCTTGAGCGCGGCCGACAGCTCGGCGACCTGCTCGGCGCTCTCGACGTTGCGGGCGAAGAGGATGACCCCGTACACCCCGCGACGGACGAGCTCGAGCACCTCGGGGGTGGGGGACGTGCCGTCGAATCCCACGCAGAGGAGGCCGGCGCATTCGGCGTCGAGTCGGGACGTCATGGACGCGCCATGATGGGGGCGGCTCAGCCGAGGAGCAAGCCTTCGACGAGGAACGCGGCGACGGCGAGGAGGAGGAGCCAGGACCAGAGCGGCACCTGGTGCGACCCGCCCGGCTTCCCGTCCGACGCCACCCGGGCGAGCGCCTCCCCGCCGAACCAGGCGGTGAGCTCGGAGGGCTCGAGGCGCCGCGTGTCCGACTCGCGCGGGTCGGGCCAGGCCGCGAATGCGAGGGCCGGGTCGATCCGCTCTCCTCCGGTGGCGAGGTCCCGCACCTTCACCTGCCAGAGCCCGGGACGGTCGGGGGTCACGACCGGGACGGCCCCCTTCCCGGCCTCGCCCCGAACCGCCACCTCGCGGCGCTCCCGGCCGTCGGGCCCCACCACCGCGGCGAGCGCGAGCCCCGCCGGGAGCGTGAGGGGCCGCGGCGCGCCCACCAGCCCAGGCGCCGAGCGCCGCTCGTCGAGCGAGCCGGCCAGCCAGGCGGCGATGCGTTGCATGGCGGGCAGGAAGCTCGTGCGGATGGTCCAGTCGGACCACTCCGGGTCGAGGGTGGAGGCGAAGAGCATGACCCGGCCGCGGCCACGGCGGGCCTCGACGAGCGCCGTCGCGCCGTCGTCGTAGCGGGCCAGCACCCGCGCCCCTCCGTCCTTCGCGCCCGGCTTGAGGAGCATGTACCGCCAGGTCCGCACCGACTCGAGCCCCTCCCGCGCCTGCCCGGTGAAGACCCGCAGCGCCGGGTGGTCCCAGTCGATCTCGGCGAACCGCGCCGCCTTGCCCTCGGCCCCGGGCGTCCCGCGCTCGGCTGCGGTCTTCACCACGTGGAGCGGGGCGGGCAGCAGGCCCTTCACCTCGGACTCCCAGCGGTCGGGGTCCACGTCGTCCCCCATGGCGACGAAGAGGCCGCCCCCGTTCTCGACGAAGGCCGAGAGCTCGGCCGCCTTGGGCCCGGGTGCGCGCACGTCGAGGAGCATCACCACGTCGAAGTCGGCGAGGCGGGCCTTCCCGAAGCCCTCTGCGTCCACGACGGTGGGGCGAACCGGCGAGGCCGGCCCGGCCAGCGCCGCCTCCAGGAAGTAGGCGGCATCCCGGTGGAGGATCGCCGAAGGGGCCCCGTTCACCACGAGCACCTTCACGTCGCGGGGCACGTCCACGACCACGGTGAGGGCGTCGTCCTCGGGCAGCGCGTCGGGCGGGAGCGCGACGCTCACCACCGCCGGCCCGCCGGCGCCGAAGTCGTGGGCCAGCGCCTTCCGGGTGCTCCCCGAGGCGGGCAGCTCGAGGAGCGAGCGCAGGGCGGTACGCTCCTCCTTCCCGGCGCCGACGCGAAGCGTGAGGGGAACGTCGCGCTCCGCCGTCATCCCCTCGCCGTTCACGGTGACGCCGATGCGGTAGCCGTGGCTGCCGGCCGCCGGCTCCGGGTCGGCGACGAGCCCGGAGACCCAGCGGTTGCCGAGCGGCTCTCCCCGGGCCGCGTCGAGGAGCGAGACATCCGGGCGCTGCGCCCCGCCGGGCATCGGCACCACCGGGGCCGGGGCGTCGAGCCTCCAGGCGCTGGCGGTGAGGTCGGTGGCCACGACGAGCCGGCGCCGGGGCGTCGCGGCCGCGGCCGGGTCTCCGAGCGCCCGCACCGCCGCGGTGACGCAGGTGGTGAGGTCGGAATGGGCCAGGCCCTGGGCGGCGTCGGCGAGCACTCTCCGCAGCGCCAGACGGTCGAAGCCGGGCGGGTCGGCGACGGGCGCCGCCTCGCTGCCGCAGACGACGAGCGTGGCCGGCTCGTCGGGGCCGAGCGAGGCGAGCACCTCGGCGACGTCCTCGCGCGCCCGGTCGAGGAGCGTGCGTCCGCCCAGCCGGTAGGCCATCGAGGCCGAGGTGTCGAGGACGATGGCGGTGGCCGCCGGGCCGGCCGGGCCCGCCGCGGCGCGGGCCTCCGGGGTCGAGAGGCGGGGCCGGGCGATGGCGAGCGCGGCGGCGGCGAGGAGCGCGGTGCGGGCCGCGTAGAGCAGGACGCGACGCAGCTTGAGCCGCCGCTCGGTCTCCCGCCGGGCCTGCATCACGAAGTCGAGGGCCGGGAAGGGAACCGACCTCGGGCGCCGCCGGTAGAAGAGGTGGATGGCGAGCGGGAGGGCCGCGGCGGCGAGACCCCAGAGGAGCGCGGGGTGGAGGAAGGAGAGGCTCAAGGCGCCCTCATGCCGCGCTCCGCTCCCGCCGGGCCAGGAAGGGGACGAGCACCTCGTCGAGCGCCTGGTCGGTGCGGACGCGCACGTACTCGACGTCGCTCTCGCCGCAGACGCGCCGCACCTCGTCGAGCCAACTGCCGAGGAGCTCGAGGTAGCCCTTGCGGACGTCGCGGCCGCGGGCCTCCACGCTGCGGGTGTCCTCCATGGAGAGGAACAGGGTCGGGTCGTCGAAGGGGAAGTCGATCTCGGCGGGGTCGAGGAGGTGGAAGACCGTGACCTCGTGCCTCCGGCGTCTCAGGTCCGCGACGAGCCGGAGCACCCGCTCGTCCCGGTCGAGGAGGTCGGAGAAGACCATCACGAGCGAGCGGCGCCGGGCCCGTTCCGCCAGGAACTGCACGGCCGCCTCGACGCGGGTCTCGCCCCCGGCCTGGAGCGCCTCGAGGGTCTCGAGGATGGCGTTCACCTGGGAGGGCTCGGCCCGCGGGGTGAGCGCGTTCGTCACCTTTCCGGAGAAGACCGCCAGCCCCGCCGCGTCCTGCTGCCGGACGAGGAGGTGCGCGAGCGTCCCGGCCAGCGTGCAGGCGTACCCGAGCTTGGTGAGCCGGTCGTCCGATCCCCGGTAGCCCATCGAACCGGAGGCGTCGACCACCAGCCAGGCCCGGAGGTTGGTCTCCTGCTCGAAACGCTTCACGTAGTACTTGTCGAACTTGCCGTAGGCCTTCCAGTCGACGTGCCGGAGCTCGTCGCCGGGGGCGTACTCCTTGTGCTCGCTGAACTCCACCGACTGCCCGTGGTGGGGGCTGCGGTGCAGCCCGGAGAGGACTCCCTCGGCGGTGGCGCGCACGCGCAGGCGCAGGCCGGCCAGGCGCGCGAGCACCGCCGGGTCGAGGAGCCGCTTCCCCGCCTCCGTCACTTCACCTTCTCGAGCAGCCGGTCCACCAGGTCGCGGCTCGACACGCCGTCGCTCTCCGCCCGGAAGTTGGCGATGACCCGGTGCACGAGCACCCGGCGGGCCAGCGCCCGCACGTCCTCCTCGGAGGCGGCCACGCGCCCGTCGAGGACGGCCCGGCTCTTGGCGCCGAGGACGAGGTACTGGCTGGCGCGCGGCCCGGCGCCCCAGGCCACGTAGTCCTTCACGAAGTCGGGCGCGCCCGGCTCCCTGGGGCGGGTGGCCCGCACGAGATCCACCGCATAGCGGACCACGTGGTCGGCGGCGGGGACCCGCAGCACGAGCTCCTGGAGCTGCCGGATGCGCGCCGGGGAGAGCACCCGCCGCAGCGCCGGTCGCGTCGCCGACGTGGTGGCGCGGACGATCTCCACCTCCTCGGCGGCCGACGGGTAGTCGACGTCGACGTAGAACATGAACCGGTCGAGCTGGGCCTCGGGCAAGGGGTAGGTGCCCTCCTGCTCGATCGGGTTCTGGGTGGCGAAGACCAGGAAGGGCAGATCGAGCGGGTAGGTCCTCCCGCCGGCGGTGACCCGGTACTCCTGCATGGCCTGGAGGAGCGCCGCCTGGGTCTTCGGCGGGGTCCGGTTGATCTCGTCGGCCAGGAGCAGGTTCGCGAAGATCGGACCGGGGACGAAGCGGAAGGCCCTCTTCCCGGTGGTGTGGTCCTCCTCGAGCACGTCGGTCCCGGTGATGTCCGACGGCATGAGGTCGGGGGTGAACTGGATGCGGTTGAAGGAGAGGTCGAGGGCCTCCGCCACCGTGGAGATGAGCAGCGTCTTCGCCAGCCCCGGAACGCCCACGAAGAGGGTGTGACCGCGGGCGAAGAGGGCCACGAGCAGGGAGTCGACCACCGACCGCTGCCCGACGATGCGCTTCTCGATCTCGCCGAGGAGCGTCCGGCGCGCCTCGGCCAGCTCGTCCACCGCCGCTAGGTCGGCCTCGCGCGGCGGGGTTTCCAGGGTCTGCCGGTCGTCCATGTGCTCCTCGTTCGTGTTGCCGGTCACGGGTGCGATCCGCCGGTCAGTATGGCCGCGAAGCGCTTCTCGCGCGATGCGGTGTCCCCGTCGCCGAGCGCCTCGGCGGCGCGCGCCAGGCCGGCGTGGATCTCCGGGTCGAAGGGATCGGTGCGGTTGGCGAGGAGGAAGCTCTCCCGCGCCCCCACCCAGTCCTGCCGGGCGAGGCGCACCCGCCCCATCTGCACGTGGAGCGTGCCGGCGTCGGGGTGGGCCCGCAGCGCCTCGGCCAGCACCCGCTCCGCCTCGGCGGCGTGCCCGGTCATGAGCGAGGCGAGCGCGTAGCGCCCGGCCAGGGTGGGCGACCCCGCGCCGCCGCGCCTCGCCGCCCGGGCGTACTCCTGGCGGGCCGGCTCCCAGCGCCCGCGCTCCCGGAAGATCTCTCCCAGCCGGGCGTACCCGCGCGCCTTCTCGTCGGCGATCTCCGACCACTCCGAGTACGCCCCCGGGTCTCCCTGGAAGTGGAGCTTCCTCATCTGCTGCTCGCCCCCCGCCGGCAGGGGACGCTCGAGCATCCAGCGCCGCCATTCCTTCTCGAAGGTGGCGAAGGGCACGCCCAGCGCTGCCGAAACGGCGGCCTCCGCGGAGTCACCGCGGGCCACCCCTTCGAGGACGCGCCGGATGGCCCCCGGGCCGCCCCTGGCCCGCATCGTCTCCACCGCGACCGCCACCTCGGCGAAGGCCAGCGCCGCCGCCTCCTGGCTGGGAAGCTTGGCCATCGACGGGTGCATCTGGGCGAAGGTGACGAGCTTGCCGGTCCGGGCCGCGTCGCGGAGCATGGCCGCCGACCAGGGGGAGAGGATGTCCCCGCCCGGCCCTCGCCAGCGCGACTCGTACCACCGGGCGATCCCCTCGTGCAGCCAGATGGGGGTCCCGTTCCGGGTGAGCCGGGTGACCACGTGGTGGACGTACTCGTGGGAGGCGGTGTCGAGCCAGTCGTACCCGTGCAGGAGCGCCTTCGGCGAGGTCAGCATCATCTTGTCGAACTTGCAGATGGCGATGGTGCCGGTGTTCTTGATCTCCTTCTCGGTGAGCGTGGAGAGGCGCGCCAGCTGGCGCGTGTCCTCCACCACCTCGATGACCACCTTGCCGGGCGGCACGGCGCCGAAATCCTCCACGAGCGCGGCCCGCTGGGCCTCGAGCGCCTCGAGGAGGTACGGGACGAGCACCTCCTCCTTGCCCTTCGGGTAGCTCACCACGAAGTGCTCGCCCTCGGCTCGCAGGTGGTTCCGGGTGACGTCGCGGGCGGCCCTGGCCTGCTCCAGCCAGTCGCGCCCCAGCCCGGCGGCCGCGGCCTTCTCGAGGAGCGCCACCGACTCGTCGTAGCGCTGCTCGTGGAAGCGCAGGACGCCCAGGGCCAGCGCGAGCGACGGCTCGCCCCCCTCCGCCCCGGCGAACGGGGCGAGGACCTCGCGGGCATCCGCCACGTCCTCGTCGGAGAGGTGCTCGAGCGCCTGTCGCGCCGCCGCGCGGGCCTCGGAGCGCTGCGCCGGGGCCGGCGACGCGGCCAGGGCGAGCGCGAGGAGGAGGGACGCGGGGATCATTTCACGAGCTCCTCGTAGTAGCGCTTCACCTCGCCCTGGTACGGCTCGGGCGTTCCCTGCTTCATGGCCTCGAGGAGGTCGCGCCGGAACTGCTCGCGCGTCTTCGAGGCGTCCACCTGGGGGATCTCCACCTTCTCGCGCGACGGGTCCCCGTCCGTGCCCTCCGGATGCGGGGATCCCGAGGAGGCGTAGGGGAACGGGAAGCCTCCCCCGCCCTGGCCGCCCCCCTTCCCCATCTCCTCGAGCCCCTTGCGCAGCCGCTCCAGCGACCCCATCGCCTCCTGCTGCTGGCCCGCTCCGCGCTGGGGGTTCCTCTGCCCGAGCGATCCCGCCGCCGCCTGCATGTGGCCGCGCCCCTCGGCGAGGTCCTTCCCGGCCTGGGGCGGGAAGACCGGCGCCTCCTGCGAGAGCCGGTCGAGCTTCTGCTGCAGCTGGCCGGCCTTCTCCTCGAGGGCCTGCTGCTGCCGGGCCAGCCGGTCGAGCTTCTGCTGCTCCCCCTGCGGCAGGATGGTGCGGGCGTCGGGGAAGAGCTTCTCCAGCTCCTCGCGAGCCTGGCGCACCGGGGGCAGGGCCTTGCGGGCGTGCTGGGCCGCATCCCTCGTCTCGGCCGGGTCGCGCTTCTGCAGCTGGGCGAAGCGTTCCGCCAGCGCCACCTCGTCGTCGAGGCCCACGGCGAGCCGCTGCATGGGCGGCAGCGCCCGCCGGGAGGCTTCCAGGGCCGCCTCGACGTCCCGGGAGGACAGCGCCTTGCGCAGGTCGTCGAGCCGGTCGCGCGACTGGGCGAAGTCGTCCTCGGAGCGCGGCGAGGTCCCTGCGCGCGACTGGCGCAGCTCCTCCTCGGCCTTCCTGGCCAGCTCCTCGACCTTGCGCAGGGCCGGCTCGGCCTTCCTCAGCCGCTCCTGCGCCGCCTTGCGGTAGGCGTCCCGGACCTTCTCGGTCTCGCCCGCCACCCTCCCCTGCTCCTGCTCCACCGACGAGAGGTCCTTCTGGAACTCGCGCAGCTGCCGGGAAAGGGCGGCGGTGCGCTCGTCGGGAGCACCGGCGGTGCGCTGCAGCGAGGCCATCATCTCCTGCAGGGTGCTCCCCAGCGCGTCGAGCTCCTTCAAGGCGGCGTCGACGTCGTCCTTCGCGAGCATCTCCTCCACGCGCTGCATCCCCCCGGCGACGTCCTTCCCCTTGGCCATCTCGGCCATGGCCTCGGCGTTCATGTGGGCGTCCGACACCCCGCGGGCGAGCTCTCCCATCTGGCGAAGCATGTCCTGCATCCGGTTGCGGAGGCGCGACACCTCGGCCAGGAGCTGCTTCTTCGCCTGCTCGGAGGGGGCCTGCTTGTACTTCTCGATGAGCGAGGCGAGCTCGCGCCGGCGCGAGGCCAGGTCCTTCGCCATGCGCACCAGATCCTCGGCGCGCCGCTTGTCGAAGAGCTGCTCGAGGTACAGGACGTCCTTCTCCAGCTCCCGGTCGAGCGCGTCGTCGAGCCCGTCGACGCGCCGGGCGCCGGACGCCGCCTCTCCCGGCCGGCCGAACTGCATCAGGCGGGCGAGCGTCTGCCGAGCGGCCGTGGTGACGGCCTCCCGCTGGCGGAGCCCGTGGGCCACGTTGGCGAGCGCCGCCGGCAGCTCCTTCGGCGCCGCCTTCTCCTTGCGCATGGCCTGGGCCGCCTCGCGGAGCCGCTCGTGCAGCTGCCGGGTCCGCCCGTCGAGGGAGAGCCCCCTCTGCACCCGCGCCGCCTCGGGCGGCTGGCCGCGCGGGAGCTGCTCCAGCCGGTCGCCCAGGATGCGGACCATCTCCTCCCAGTGACGCCGGGCCTCGGCGAGCACCCGCTGGTGGTGCTCGGCCTCGCTGTAGATCTTCACGGCGCGCGTGGGGGAGGCGGCGCGCTTGGGGCCGGAGACGGTGTCGTTGTCCTTCACCTCCAGCCAGTAGAGGAGCCGTTCCCCCTCGGCGAGCCGCATGGGCGCGAGCTCCAGCTCGAAGGAGCCCGCGTCGCGCCGGGCCGGCGCGAGCGAGCGGAGCACGCGCCGCTCCTCGTCGCCGCCCGGCGCCTTCACCACCAGCGTGAGGTCGCCGAGCCCGAAGTCGTCGGAGGCGCTCCACTCGACGTGGACCCGGGCGTCGGCGGCCACCTCCACCTCGCCGGCCGGGGCGGAGATGGCCACCTCCGGGAAGGCGTCGGGCTCCACCCCCACCGGGATGGGCGGCCCGTTCACGACCACCCGCTCGCCCTCGGTGAACTGGAAACGGTAGCTGCCCGGATCCTCGACGAGGAAGGCGCCGGAGAGCTCGCGCCCGTCCTTCACCGCGAGCGCGACGACGCGGCGCGCCTTCGGATCGGCTCCCTCGACGGCGACCTGCGCCGCCTTCACCGGGCGGTCGGAGCGGGTCGAGAGCAGGACCTCGGTCCCGCGCGGCGCCTGCACCGACCCGTCGCTGCCCGGGACCTTGCGCTCGGAGCGTCCGGTGTAGGCCGGGTACCGGTAGGTCAGCTCGACGTCCCCGGTGACGGGCTCGGCGCGGGGCGTTCCGGACGGGGCCGCCACGCCGGCGACGAGGCGCGACCAGCCGCGCCCCAGGTCCGGACCGAGGACCAGGGCCGCGATCCCCCAGGTCCCCAGCACGGCGGCGAACGCCCACCCGGCCAGGCGTGCCGGCCGGTCCGGGACGGCTGCCCGCAGGTCGATGGCCTGGGCCCGGGTCCCGGTGCGGGCCACGTGCTCGTCTGCGAGCGACGCGGAGAGCCCACGGGACTCGAGGACGGCCCGCCCGGCGGCGAGCTCCACGGCCGTGAGCAGGGCCGACCGGAGGGAGGAATCCTCCCCCGCCACGGTCGCCACGACCTCCGGGGTCCCCCAGGCGGTCCGCCAGAGGGTGAAGCCCGCCCAGCCGACCGCCACGACGCCCGAGACCACCGCCAGGGCGAGCGCGGAGGGACGGAGCCAACCTCCTGGAACCGTTGGGCTCACCCCCAGGGCGAGGGCCCCTGCGAGCAGGACGGTGCCCGCCGCAGCCAGGCCCCAGCCGAGGGCGGCGGCCAGCACGACCGAACGCCTGCGCCGGCGGGCGCCTTCGAGCACGCTCGAGATCTCGGAGTACGGCGCTTGCACGTGTTTCCGGAACAGAGGAGAGGGGATGCGAAATCCGCGAAACTCCGCGAAACTACGCGTACCCCGTCCGAGGCACAAGCGCCCGGGTACCCCCGACCGGGTGTGGTAGCTTTCCCGCATCGGGGTGAATTTCCCCTTCCCGTCCCCGTCCTTCCCATGGCTCTGCCCGATCTCGAACTGGTGGAAAGAGCCAGGGGCGGCGACCCGGAGGCGTTCCGGGAGCTCGTCGTCCGTCACCAGCGAAGGGTCTACGCCGTGGCGCTCGGCATCGTGAAGGACCGTGACCTGGCCTGGGACGTCTCCCAGGAGGCGTTCCTGCGCGTGCACCAGCACCTGGCCGAGTTCCGCGACGAGGCCTCCTTCTCCACCTGGATCCACCGGATCACCGCCCGCCTCGCAATCGACGTCCTCCGCAAGGAGCGTCCGTCCCGGCGCAACGACGTCGCCGACGTCCCGGAGCCGGTGCTGCGCGAGGCGGCGCCCGGCGTGCTCGCCACCGCGCTGGGAACCGACCCCCAGGAGACGGTGCTGCGGCGCGAGCTCTCCGCGCGGCTCACCGAGGCGCTGGGGCAGCTGCCCGACCTTCACCGCACCATCCTCGTCCTGCGCGAGATGGACGGCCTCTCGTACGAGGAGCTGGCCGAGCGCCTCGGGGTCCCCAAGGGCACCGTGATGAGCCGGCTCTTCCACGCGCGGAAGAAGATGCAGGTGCTGCTCGCGGGCTATGCCGGGATCGACGCCCCCGGCGGCGGGGAGGTTCCGTGAGGTGCTCCGGCGCCGCTCCCCTGCTGGGATCCCGTCCCGGTGAGCTCGACGCCACCGAGGAGGCCCTGCCCGGCGCCCACCTCGCGACCTGCGCCGCCTGCCGGGCGCGCCAGGCCGACGTCGAGGCCCTCTCCCGGCT
>DAIEMM010000302.1 GCA_027349605.1 Anaeromyxobacteraceae bacterium | reverse complement strand
CCTGCTCGCCGGACTGGGGACGGCCCGGCTCGGCGTGGCCTGGCTCTGCCTCACCTACGGCGTCCTGGGCGGCCTGGGGCTCGGGCTCGGGTACGTCACGCCGGTGGCGGCCGTGACCAAGTGGTTCCCCGACCGGCGCGGCCTGGGCAGCGGCCTCGTGGTGGGTGGCTTCGGCCTCGGCGCCTTCGGCTACGCGCATCTCTTGAAGTCCTTCCCCGCCTTCGCGGGCGGCGCCGGCGCGGCTTCGGGCGCGGCGGTGATGCAGGCCTTCGCCCTCTCCGGCGTGGCGTTCGCGCTCGTCGGCGGGACCGGGGCGCTGCTCGTCCGGAACCCGCCCGCTCCCTCCCAGGCCGCCGCCCTCGCCGGCGGTGGCCCCGACTTCACCCCTGGCTCCATGGCGAGGACCCCGCAGTTCTGGGCCGCCTTCGCCATGCTCTTCCTCAACGTGACGGCGGGCATCCTCTTCATCTCCAACGCGGTGCCCATCATGCGGGAGCTCACCGGCGCCGACCCGGCCGTCGCGGCCGCGGTCTACGGCACCATCGCGCTCGCCAACGCCGCGGGCCGGTTCCTCTGGGGCGCGGTCTCGGACGGGGTCGGGCGGCGCGCCGCGTTCGCCGCCATCTACCTCCTGCAGGTCGCGGCCTTCCTCGCGGTCGGCCGGGTCCACTCCATGTGGATCGTGGCCCCGCTCTTCGCGCTGGTGCTGCTCTGCTACGGCGGCGGCTTCGGGGTCATGCCCTCGCTCGTCGCCGACTGGTTCGGGACCCGGCACCTGGGCGTGAACTACGGCTGGGTGCTGCTCGCCTGGAGCCTGGCCGGGGTGGTGGGGCCGGTGTTCGTGGCCGTGGTGAAGGATCGCACCGGGTCGTTCTCCGGGGCGCTGCCGGCGACGGCGGCGCTGCTGGTGGTGGCGACGCTGGTGCCGATCCTGGTGCGTCCGCCGCGCCGGCCGGCGTGACGGCGCGCGCGTCGCCCGGACGCTATGGATGGGCATGCACTTCCGCCACGTGGGGCGCGCCGCGGCCCTGGCCTTCCTCGCCCTCTCCGCCTGCGCAACCGCACCCATGAAGACCGCCCCGAACGTCGACCTCCCCCGCTTCATGGGTGACTGGTACGTCCTCGCCCACATCCCGGCCCCCGCCGAGAAGGACGCCTGGAACGGCGTCGAGTCCTACCGGCTCGCCGAGGGGACGAAGGACGTCGTCGAGACCACCTTCCAGTTCCGTCCCGGCAGCTTCGACGCGCCCCTCGAGACGATGAGGCCGACCGGGTACGTGAGCGAGGACGACCCCGCGGTCTGGGGCATGAAGTTCTACTGGTGGCAGGGACCTTTCCGGTTCGAGTACCTCATCGTCCACGTGGACCCCGAGTACCGGGAGACCGTCATCGGGCGGAGCGCGCGGGACTACGTCTGGGTGATGGCGCGGACCCCCACCCTCCCCGACGCGGACTGGTCGCGCCTCGAGAGGATCGTGAAGGAGGCCGGCTACGACCCGGCGAAGTTGCGGCGCGTCCCGCAGCGGTGGGGGCAGGCACCGGACGTGTCGCTGGAGGAGAGAGAAGCGAAGGTGAAGTAATCGAGGGCCGCGGTCCGGATTCCACCAACCGTCTTTGATTCCAGTGGTTTAGCTCGACCGCACTAGAACCAAGGTGTCTTGGCGGGCGATATCGCCCCGTGAGACACGGTCGCCCCCATGACCTGCCCACGGCTCCGGCTGTCCCCTGCCGTCTTCTTGTTCGCTCTTGCCGCATGCAGCGGCTGCAGCCAGCCGCACCTGCCGCCGCCAGCATCGCGGTCACCATCGACCCGCCCACCACCTCCATGGACGCGTGCCAGTCGGGCGGTCGTGACGACCTCCTGCGGTTCCTTCTCGGCGCAGTAGGCGGCCCCCGCTCATGACGACCGCACAGCTTCGCATCCTTCCGGCGGCGTTGCTCCTCGTCTTCACGGGCTGCACGGGTTCCCCCGCAGGTTCAGGACCGACGAGCCCGGGCGGGCCCGTCGTGACCAGCCCCGTGGCCTCGGTCGAGACCGCGGCGGCCGGGACGGTCGGCACCGAACGCCGGACCCGGGAAAGGACGCACCATCGAGACCCGAAGGACTGCCCGGATGGAGCGAGTCCGGACCGTGGCCGCCAACAGCACGGGCACGGCTCTGGCCGGCACGATGCGGAAGGCGAGGACGACGGCCGTGGCGACTCCTGCGAGCGACCGGCCGCGAGCACCATCGTGGTCTCGCTCGCGCCCCTGGTTGCCGAGGTCCGGCCGGGCAGTTCCGTCGCCTTCAGCGCCTCCGTGACCGGCACCTCGAACGCCGGGGTGGCGTGGTCGATCGAGGAGGGCTCTGCGGGGGGATCGGTGACTCCATCCGGCCTCTACACGGCCCCTGCCGCGGCGGGGACCTACCACGTGACCGCGGCCAGCCAGGCCGACCCCGTGAAGTTCGAGGGCGCAACGGTCCGCGTCGTTGTCCAGCCCGAGGCCAAGCCGCAACCCGAGGCTCAGCCCGCGGCCTTGCCCGTGGCGGTGTCCCTCGATCCGTCGTGGTCCACCTTGAACGCCTGCGACTCGGTCACGTTTCGCGCCTCCGTCACCGGTTCGAGCAATCCCGCCGTCCTCTGGTCGGTGAGGGAGGGACAGGCCGGGGGTACGGTCAGCCAGGCAGGCGTCTACACGGCCCCGTCGACGGCCGGGACGTTTCACGTCGTGGCGGCGAGCGTTGCCGACCCGGCACGGTCCGCGGAGGCAACGGTCGCGGTGGGTCCCGAGAAGGTGCTCGCCGTCGCGGTGACGCCGGGCTCGACCTCGGCCTCCCCGACCGGGGCCCTGGCATTCTCGGCCATCGTGACGACGACCTGCGGGACCTTCACGGCGCAGTGACCCGGGCTACGCCCGCCCGGCGCCCAGGATTCGCGCCGGGAGAATGACCACCGCGCGGAACAGCGCGAAGACCCCGTCGAACGCGATCCCGACCAGTCGGAACGGGATCGACACCAGCCACACGATCGGCCAGAGGACGAGCGCGAGGAGCGCGAGCGGCCAGCACAGCGCGAGGAGCAGGAGGAAGAGGAGGAACCGGATCATGGTCCTCTCCCTACGCTCCTGGTCCCGAGATATTTCCGGACCATCCCAGGACTCTACATCACCTAACCCGGCAGGTAGCTCTCGCCCTGCATGAGGAACCGGTCGACGCCCCGCGCCGCCCGCCGCCCCTCCTGGATGGCCCAGACCACGAGCGACTGCCCGCGGGACGCGTCGCCGGCGGCGAACACGCCGGGAACGCTGGTGGCCTTCTCGTCGTCGGTCCAGACGTTGCCGCGCTCGTCGAGCCGCACGCCCAGCTCGGCGATGGCGCCGGTCTTCTCTGGGCCGGTGAAGCCCAGCGCGAGCAGCACCAGGTCGGCCTTCACGACCTCCTCGGAGCCGGGGATCTCGCGCGGCCCGAAGCGCCCCTCCGCGTCCTTCACCCACTCGACGCGGACGGTGTGCAGTTCCTTCACCCGCCCCTGGGCATCGCCCACGAACTTCTTCGTGGAGATCCCGAAGATGCGGGGGTCCCTGCCGAAGAGGGCGGCGGCCTCCTCCTGGCCGTAGTCGGTGCGGAAGATCTTGGGCCACTGGGGCCAGGGGTTGTCCGCCGCTCGCCGGTCGGGGGGCCGGGGCAGGATCTCGAACTGGGTGACGCTGCGGGCCCCGTGGCGGATCGAGGTCCCCACGCAGTCGGTACCGGTGTCGCCGCCCCCGATGACCACCACGTCGCGGCCTGCCGCGCTGATGTAGCGCCCGTCGGCGAGCCCGGAGTCGAGCAGGCTCTTCGTGTTCCGGGTGAGGAAGTCCATGGCCAGGTGGATGCCGTGGAGGCTGCGCCCCTCGATGGAGAGGTCGCGCGCCTTGGTGGCCCCGATGCAGAGCACGGCCGCGTCGTAGTCGCTCAGGATGCGGCGAACCGGGATGTGCTTGCCCACCTCGGTGCCGGTGATGAAGCGGATCCCCGAGTCGGCCATGAGGTTCACGCGCCGCTGCACGATCCCCTTGTCGAGCTTCATGTTGGGGATGCCGTACATGAGCAGGCCGCCGATGCGATCGGCGCGCTCGAAGACCGTGACCAGGTGGCCGGCGCGGTTCAGCTGGGCGGCGCAGGCCATGCCGGCGGGACCGCTGCCGATGACCGCGACCTTGTGGCCGGTGCGCGTCTGCGGGCGGTCGGGCTTGACCCAGCCCTCGGCGAAGGCCTTGTCGATGACGGAGACCTCGATCGACTTGATGGTGACGGCCTCGCCGTCCATGCCCACCGTGCAGGAACCCTCGCAGGGGGCCGGGCAGACACGCCCGGTGAATTCGGCGAAGTTGTTGGTCTTCTGGAGGCGGATGAGCGCCTCCTGCCACTGGCCCCGGTAGACGAGGTCGTTCCACTCGGGGATGAGGTTGTTGATGGGGCACCCGGAGGCCATGCCGGCGATGAGCTTGCCCGTGTGGCAGAACGGCAGCCCGCAGTCCATGCAGCGGGCCCCCTGGATGCGGAGGGTCTCCTCGGGAACGGGCGGATGGAACTCGTTCCAGTCCTTGGCGCGCTCCTCCGGCGGCCGGTCGTGGGCCGGCTCCCTCTCGTACTCCATGAATCCCGTCGGCTTGCCCATGTTCTCGTCGCCTCTCGCTCAGTTGCCGCCGACCCGCGCTTCGTCCCGCGCGTTCTCCTCGAACGCCGCCATCTCGGCCTCCTCGGGCGAGAGCCCCTTCGCCCGCATGCGCGCCTGCGCCTCGAGCACGCGCCGGTAGTCGTTGGGCACCACCCGCACGAAGCGCGGCGCGAACTCGGTCCAGGCCTGGAGCACCCGCTTGCCGAGCTCCGACCCGGTCCACTTCACGTGCTGCGCGATCAGTCCGCGCAGCACGGCGATCTCGGCGGGGTCGGCGAGCGGCTCCGAGTCGACCATCTCCCGGTTGAGGACCTTCTCGAAGCCGCCGCCGTCGTCGAGCACGTAGGCGATCCCGCCCGACATGCCCGCCGCGAAGTTCCGGCCGGTCCTGCCCAGCACCACCACCCGGCCTCCGGTCATGTACTCGCAGCCGTGGTCCCCCACCCCCTCCACCACCGCGGTGACCCCGGAGTTGCGGACGCAGAAGCGCTCGCCGGCCACGCCGCGGACGAAGGCCTCGCCGCCGGTGGCCCCGTAGAAGGCCACGTTCCCGATGATGACGTTCTCCTCGGCGACGAAGGTGGCCCCGCGCGGCGGCGTGACGACCACGCGCCCACCGGAGAGCCCCTTGCCGATGTAGTCGTTGGCGTCTCCCTCGAGGACGAGCGTCATCCCGGGGGGAACGAAGGCCCCGAAGCTCTGTCCGGCCGAGCCCTGGAAGGTGAGGCGGATGGTGTCGTCGGGGAGGCCCTTCGGGCCCCAGCGTCGCGTCACCTCGCTGCCGGTGATGGTCCCGACCACCCGGTTGACGTTGCGGATGGGGACGACGGCCTCGACCTTCTTCCCCTGCTCGATTGCCGGGCGGCAGATCTCGAGGAGCGTGGTCACGTCGAGCGACTGCTCGATCCCGTGGTCCTGCGCGATCTGGCAGGTGCGCCCCCACTCCTTCGGCACCTTGGGCTGGAAGAGGATGCGGGAGAAGTCGAGGTTGCGGGCCTTCCAGTGGTCCACGGCGCGGCGCATCTCCAGCCGCTCCGGGTGGCCCACCATCTCGTCGATGGTGCGGAAGCCCAGCTCGGCCATGTACTCCCGGAGCTCGGTGGCCACGAAGCGCATGAAGTTGACGACGTGGGCCGGGTCGCCGGTGAAGCGCTTGCGGAGCACCGGGTCCTGCGTGGCCACGCCCACCGGACAGGTGTTGAGGTGGCAGACCCGCATCATGATGCAGCCCAGGACCACCAGCGGCGCGGTGGCGAACCCGAACTCCTCGGCTCCGAGCAGCGCGGCCACGGCGACGTCCCGGCCGGTCTTGAGCTGGCCGTCGGCCTCCACGGTGACGCGGGACCGCAGGTTGTTCAGGAGCAATACTTGATGCGCCTCGGCGAGCCCCAGCTCCCAGGGGATGC
>DAIEMM010000287.1 GCA_027349605.1 Anaeromyxobacteraceae bacterium | reverse complement strand
AGCACGGTCTCGTGGAACCGCACCAGGTTGAAGTCCTCGTTCATCGGGGGGGCGGACATGGCCTGCGGTCCGGAGCCCAGGCCGTAGGTCTTCTGGTTGAAGACGAGGAAGCGCCAGTCCCCCTGCAGCTCCCATTCGTTGCGGGCGGTGAGCGCCGTCGTCGAGACCTGGACGATGAGCTGCCTCATGGTGGAGTAGAGCAGCACCCCCTGAAGGCTGGAGATGGTGGTCGTCGCCGGGGAGCCCAGGTACATCCCGAGCGTCCCGGAGATGCCGAAGACCGCCCCCATGGCGGGGTTGTAGCCGACGGCCGGCAGGACGGCGGGCAAGAGCACGTAGGGGCGCGGGGTGCCCTTCTCCTCGCGGGCGAGGCCCACCCAGTCGAGGAGGCTCCAGGCGTCCTCGTAGGGCCTGCAGCTCCCCTCGACGCAGACGCTGCCGTGGTGGACCTTCTCCACGCAGTCGGCGCTGCAGGTGCAAGGGACCGCCGCCTCGGCCGCCTCCGCAGCCCCGCCGGCGTCGCCGGGGTGCACCACGAGGGGGGCGGCGAGGAGGGCCGCGGCGAGGAGCGCTGCGCCGATGCGCACAGCTACTTCTTCTTCTGCCCGAAAGGCTCGAATCCGAACTTCTGGCCGCCCAGGGCGAGGCCGATGGTGACCTGCGCGAGCGAGGTCTTGCCGACGGCCTTCCCCTTCTCGAAGAGCACGCCGCTGCCCCCGGCCCCGCCGATCCCGATGGCGCCCTTCGCCACCGAGGGGAAGACGGCCCAGCCCACCGACTTCTCGTAGAACTTGGTGATCGAGGGGTCGGCCTTCTTGACGGCGGCGACGGCCAGGCGGCAGGGGATCATTGCATCCTTGTAACGCCCCCGCGCCTCGCTGCGGAGTCTCGATCGGGGCGTCGGTGCCCGCGCCCCGGCCGGCGCCGTCAGTGGTGGTGGTGGCCGCCCGGCTCGTGCACGTGGCCGTGCTCCTTCTCCTCGGCGGTGGCCTCGCGAACCTCGCGGATGGCCACGTCGAAGTGGAGCGTCTGGCCGGCGAGCGGGTGGTTCAGGTCGACCACCACCACCTCGGGCTTGATCTCCTTCACCACGAAGGGGACCACCTCGCCGTTCGGTCCTCGTGCGGTGTACTGGTTGCCGACCTCGGGGAGCTCGCCCCCGAAGGCATCCTTGGGGACCTCCTGGACGCCCTCGGGATCGTGCGCGCCGTACCCGTCCTCGGCCGGGACCACCACCTGCTTCGTGTCGTCCTTCTCGAGCCCCTCCAGCGCGCGCTCCAGGCCCGGAACGATGTTGCCCTCGCCCTGGACGTAGTAGAGCGGGCTGCCCGGCTCCGAGGCGTCGATGATCTCGCCGTCGCCCAGGTGCAGCTTGTAGTCGAGGGCAACCACCATTCCGTTCGCGATCTTCAAGGTTCTTCTCCGGCGTGAGGGGAAGGGGCGGATATTGCCCGGAGCCCGGGTGGTTTGCCAGCGAAGTTGGGAGGTGCTCTCCTCGGGGCGTCATGCCTCCGGGAGATCGGGTCTTCGAGCGAGCGGCGGCGGCCATCCGCGGGCCCGGGCGCTGGTGGTGGCCACCGGCGCCGGGATGGGGGTGGACTCGGGGCTCCCCGACTTCCGGGGTGACCAGGGGTTCTGGAACGCCTACCCCGTGTACGAGCGGCTCGGCCTTTCCTTCGTCGACGCCGCCAACCCCGACCCCTTCGACGAGGACCCTGCCTTCGGCTGGGGCGCGCCCCCGGCTCGACGGTGATCCGGGTGAACCCGCGCGAGGCCGACACCCGCGCCCCGCACCTGGGAATCACCGCCGGGGCGCTGGAGGCGATCCGGCGCATCGACCACTCCCTTCGCGCGCGGTGAACCTCAGCGGGCGCCGCGAGCGGCCCGCAGCGCGTCCCGCTCCTCGAGCAGCCGGGCCAGCGCCTCGCGCCGGGCCGGGTCCTGGACCAGCGAGAGGAGCAGCGCCGCGTCGCCGTCGCGGGCCAGGCGCGGGTCGATGCCCGCCAGGGAGGCGAAGGCGGCGTCGAGCTCCTCCGCGGCCTGATCGAGCAGCCCCGCCTTCCGGAGGCCGGCCAG
>DAIEMM010000285.1 GCA_027349605.1 Anaeromyxobacteraceae bacterium | reverse complement strand
CCCACGTTGGCGAGGTGGGAGGCCAGCTTCAGGCCCTCGATGAACTTCCTGCCGGCCTCCGCCCCGCCCTGGATGCCGAAGCTGAGCACGGCACCGAAGCCGTTCCGGAGGATCTTCTTGGCCCGCTCGTGGTGCCGGTGGCTGGGCAGGCCCGGGTAGGTGACCCAGGCCACCTGGGGATGGCGCTCCAGCCAGCGGGCGAGGGCGAGCGTGTTGTCGCAGTGGCGCTGCACCCGGAGGGAGAGGGTCTCGAGCCCCTGCAGGAAGAGGAACGAGTTGAACGGGGAGAGGGCGGGCCCCTGGTCGCGCAGCCCCTCGACGCGGGCGCGGATGATGAACTGGATGTTGCCGAAGGGGCCCTTGGGGCCGAACACGTCGTTGAAGACGAGCCCGTGGTAGCCCGGCGAGGGCTCGGTGAAGAAGGGGAACTTGCCCGACGCGCCCCAGTCGAACCTGCCCGAGTCGACGATGACGCCGCCGATGGAGGTGCCGTGGCCGCCGATCCACTTGGTGGCCGACTGCACCACCACGTCGGCGCCGAACTCGATGGGGCGGGCCAGGTAGCCGGCGGCGGCGAAGGTGTTGTCGACGATGAGGGGGATCCCGGCGTCGTGGGCCGCCTGGGCCAGCGCCGGAAGGTCGGGGATGTCGTAGCTCGGGTTCCCGATGGTCTCGACGTAGAGCGCCTTGGTCCTCGGGCCGATGGCCCTCGCCAGGTCGGCGGCCTCCACGCTGTCCACGAGCTTCACCCCGATGCCGAGGCGGGGGAGGGTCACCTTGAACTGGTTGTACGTGCCGCCGTACAGCCGGCTCGAGGACACGATGTCGTCGCCGGCCTGGGCGATGTTGGTGATGGCGAGGAACTGCGCGGCGTGCCCCGACGCGGTGGCGAGCGCGGCCACCCCGCCCTCGAGCGCGGCCACCCGCTTCTCGAAGACGTCGGTGGTCGGGTTCATGAGGCGCGTGTAGATGTTGCCGAACTGCTGGAGCGCGAAGAGCTTGGCGCCGTGCTCCGCGCTGTCGAACGTGTACGAGGTGGTCTGGTGGATGGGCACGGCGCGGGAATTGGTGCCCGGGGCGGGCTCCTGTCCGGCGTGCACTTGCAGCGTCTCGAAGCGGAGCTTGCGGCTCGGGGGGATCGCCATGTGATCTCGTCCTCTCGGAGAAGGGAGGCGAATCCTATATAGTGGATGTTCGTCCTGTCAAGCGGACGAGGGGCTACAAGTACCCGTCCAGCGCCGCGAGGCCGGAGAGATCGTGCACGTCGCCCTCGAGGCGCGGCACGGCCACGTGGGGCCCCGAGCAGCCGTGCCGCAGGCGCTCCACCTCGCGGGCGTCGGACCTCGCGAAGGCCTGGTGCTGCTCCAGCGTCCGGGCGAGACGCTCGGCCAGGTCTCCCCCGGCGCCCTCCGCCTCCAGCGCCGCCGCGAGCGCCTCGGCCCCCGGCGTCGCGCCCGGGAAGGGCCAGAGGTCGGGCGTCACCCGGTTGCCCACCGACCCGGCCACCGGCATCCCCGCCGTGCGCAGGTGGTCGTGGAAGAAGAGGGCCTCGTCCACCGAGAGCGGGCTCGGGCTCGCCACCAGGACGAACCCCACCTCGGGGGCGGTGAGCAGCGTGCGGACCGCCGACGCACGGTCCTTGAACCCGTCGTACATGCCCTGGAACTGCCCCAGGAAGTCTCCCACGTCGGAGAGCACGTCGGAGCCGGTGAACCGGGAGAGGGTCTTCGCGACGAATCCCGTGCCGACCTGGAGGAGGCGCGCGCCGAAGCGCCCGGCGTCGAGGGCCGGAGCGAAGAGCTTGCGGGCCGTCTCGTTGCCCACGAAGTCGAGGATCCGGTCCGGCGCCTCGAGGAAGTCGAGGGCGTGGGCGGTGGGGGGCGTGTCGAGGACGATGAGGTCGTAGTCCCGCTCGGTGGAGAGCTCGTAGAGCTTCTACATGGCCATGTACTCCTGCGACCCGGCCAGGGCCCCGGAGACCTGCTGGTAGATGCGGTTTCCCAGGATGCGGTCGCGGGTGGCCGCGTCGGGCGCGTGGCGCGCCACCAGGTCGTCCCAGGTGCGCTTCACGTCGAGCATCATGGCGAACAGCTGCCCCTCCGGCGCCAGGCCGGACCGGGCGAAGGCCTCGGGCGGGACCAGCGCCTCCGCGTTGCCGAGGCTGCCGAGCCCGAGCGCGGTGGCGAGCCGCCGGGCCGGGTCGATGGTGCAGACCAGGGCGCGCCCGCCGGACATGGCCCGGGAGAGGGCGATGGCCGCCGAGACCGAGGTCTTTCCCACGCCGCCGCTACCCACCACCACCGCGACGCGCTTGCCCTCGAGGGAGCGGAGGAGTGCGCCCATCAGATCGGTCCGTCCATGGCGTCGGCGATGCGCTCCACGGCCCGCCGTCCCCAGCGATCGCTGGCGAGGAGCGGAAGCGGGATGAAGGGGCGCCCGAGGAGGGCGGCCAGGCGCGACGCCTGCGCCTGGGCGCGCTCCTGCTGCTCGGCCTGGAGCACCCCCGACCGGGCGGCCGGCCCGAGCGGGGGCCCGGACGCCGACAGGGCGCGCAACCGGTCCTGCTCGCCGGCGGTGAATCGCGCGTCGGGCATGGCGTTCAGGAAGACCGGCCCCCGCGGCAGCGCGAGGCCCTCTCCGAGCTGGGCGTCGAGCTCGGCGGTCTCGGTGACCGGCATCTCCTCGGGCAGGGAGACGAGCGCCACCGCGGTCCGTTCCGGGCTCGAGAGGAGCGCCTGCATCCACTCCGCGTCTCGCCGCATCGGGCCGGCGGGCACGGTGTCGAGGAGCGCGCGGGGAACGCCCAGCAGCTGCACGGCGTGGCCGGTGGCCGGGGCGTCGACCACCACCAGGT
>DAIEMM010000277.1 GCA_027349605.1 Anaeromyxobacteraceae bacterium | reverse complement strand
CGAGCTCCACCTCCGCCGCGTCCGCTGCGACGTGGGGCTCGTGCAGGAGGACGCCCTCCGCATCGACGAGGCCGGGACCGCCGCCGCCTGCGCCCACTTCGACTCCGGCTGGGACGCGCGGGCCGACGCCGAGGCGAGCTTCCTCCGGGAGGCAGGGGTCCGGCTGCTGGTCGCCGACATCCCGCCGCTCGCCTTCGATGCCGCCCACCGTGCCGGGATCCCCGCCGTCGGGCTCGGAAACTTCTCCTGGGACTGGATCTACCGGCACCTGTCGGCGCGACAGCCGTCGCTCGCCGCGTCGGCAGGGCGGGCCGCCCGGGCCTACCGGCGCGCCGCCCTGCTCCTCGAGCTGCCCTTCGCGGGCGACCTCTCGGCGTTCCCGCATCGTGAACGGATCGGCCTGGTGGCCCGCCGGCCCGTGGTCCCGCGCGACGAGGCGCGACGCCGGCTGGGCCTCGACGGGAGGCCGGCGGTGCTGTTCTCCTTCGGCGGCGTCGGCTTGCCCGGGCTCGACGGGCGAAGGGTTCCGGGACCGGCGGAGCTCCGCTGGCTCCTCCCCTCCGACGTGGACGGCCGGCTCGCGGAGCTGGGGCTCACCTACCCCGACGTGGTCCGGGCGGTGGACGTCGTGGTCACGAAGCCCGGCTACGGCATCGTCACCGACGCCATCGCCGCCGGCACGCGGCTCGTCTACACCGAGCGGGGCGACTTTCCCGAGTACCCCATCCTGGTGCGGGAGATGGCGCCCCTGCTCGCCTGCGAGCACGTCTCCCGCGCCGACCTGCTGGCCGGGCGCGTCGAGGAGGCGGTGAGGCGCGTGCTCGCGCGGCCGGTGCCGCCGCCCCCCGACCTCGACGGCGCGGCGCGCGGCGCGGCGCGGATCCTGGCCTGGCTCGGCCTGGACGTGGCGCGCCCCTCGCCCCCCGGCTAGACCCGGGCATGCCCGTCATCCTGGCCGTCCGCGACCTCGTCTTCCGCTCCAAGATCCTGGCCGCCGCCGAGCGCCTCGGCACGACCGTGAAGATCGTCCCCCGGGGCACGCCGCTCGAGCAGGCTGCCCGCGAACACGGGCCGGGCACGCTCGTCGTGGACCTGGGCGAGCCCGGCGTCGTCGAGCAGGTGGCGGCCGCGAAGGGGGCGGGAGCCACCCGGGTGGTGGGCTTCCTCGGCCACCTCCAGGCCGACCTCATGGAAGCCTCGCATCGGGCCGGCGTGGACGAGGTGCTCACCCGCGGCCAGTTCGTGCAGCGGCTCGACGACCTGCTGCGCGGATAGGCCGGGGCCGGGGTGCTGCGCCGTCAGAACGCCTCGCCCGCTCCGAGGTACACCGCGAAGGAGTCCGCGCCCCAGGCGAAGTCGAGCCGGACGTTGGTGCGCGCCTCCCGGCTCATCATGAAGCGCAACCCGAATCCGCCGGCCGGCTTCAAGGACTCGAAGAGGTCCTCGCCGTCCAGGGAGAAGCCGTAGGCGGGAAGCTCGACCGCCGGGCGGGACATGGTCTCGACGTTCGCGAAGACGGCGCCTCCCAGGAACCCGTCGCCGGTGATGCGAAATCGCCACTCCGCCTCGACGTACACCTCGGCGGTCCCGCGCAGGCGCCCCTGGACGTAGCCGCGCCCCGTGGTGCCCTTCGCGTCCCATCCGACCGAGGGCAAGGCCAGGTAGGGCTGGTGGCCCGAGGTGACTCCCGATGCGAGGATCCAGAGGGCGAGGACGTCGCGCGGGACGTCGGGACGGGTCCCCAGGTAGGCGCGCAGCTCGCCCGTGGCCATGGTGCTCGTCTGCGTGCTCCCGAGCCAGGTGGGGAACACCCCGTAGCTCAGGTGCGCGTAGAGGCCCCGGTACGCGTTGATGGACGAGTCGCGGCTGTCGAAGAGCGCGTCGACGGTCACGCCCGACACGGTGTAGGCCGACGGGTCGAATCCGTAGACCAGGCTGTAGGCGTAATGGCTCGTGACCACCGGGGGCGTCGCCTCCAGGTTCAGGCTCTCGTCCACGATGGAGAAGTAGCGATCGAGGCGGTAGCTCCCCCCGAGGTAGAGGTTCGGGATCACCTTCCGGAGCCCGGCCTGGTGGATGCGGAGGAGGTCGAACTTCATGGGCTGCGCGCCGGGCACGGGCTCGGTACTGCCCCAGCCACCGATGCTGAAGCCGCCCTGGACGGGAGGGACCCCGGTGCCCAGCCCGAAGGTGTCCTGGTTGTAGAGCAGGAAGCGCCAGTCCCCCTGGAGCTCCCAGTCGTTGGACGCGGTCATGAGCGTCGTCGTGAACTGCAGGACGAGCTGCTTGTTGGTGGTGAGGAGCACGAGGCCGGAGGCGCTCGACATCGTCGTGTACTCCGGATCGCCCAGGTACATGCCGAGGGTCCCGACCACCCCGACGAGGAACGCCAGGGCCGGGTTGTAGCCGATGGCGGGGATGATGGCGGGGTAGAGCACGAACGGCCGGGGCGGCGGCGCGGCCTTCTCGGCCGACCCGAGGACGGTGAAGATGTCGGCGCGATCGCGGTACGGCCGGCACAGCTCGCCGTCGCAGACGCTGCCGAACCCGAGGCGCTCCGCGCAGGTCTTGCTGTCGGAACAGGGCACGTGCGGCGGGGCCTCGGCGGCCCGGACGGGTCCCGCGGCGAGCCCGGCGACGAGCAGCAGGACGGCGAGCGCCCGTCCAGCACTCCTGGCCATCGATCCCCTTGCGGGACGATCGACCCCCATTCCGGCCACCCTCCGCCCGGGAGGATACACCACCCGCTCGCTCCCGGGATCAGGGCGGGTTCACGTCGATGGCCTCGACCCACAGCTGCTCGCAGGCGCCCGAGCCCAAGTCGCTGCGGGAGAGGCTGGTGCGCGAGCGGAAGGCGCTCTTGCCGGTACGATCGAGGATCTCGACGTCGACGAGCTTCCCGCGCAGCGTCACCAGGTCGCCCTTCCTCACCCGCTTCATCTCCCGCGCCACCTCGTCGCTCGCGGGGACGAGGTGGTGGTTGGCGACGTGATCCTGGATCACCCGGGGGGAGAGGGCCCCGTCCTCCGCCCACCAGCTCACGTAGCGTCCGGAGAGGTGGAACTTCATCCTGCGCAGCACCGCCGGGTCGGCCACCGGTCCCCAGGCCAGCGCCAGGTCCATGGGAAGCGCGAAGTCCCACTCGTCGAGGAGCATCCGGCTGGTGTCGACGGCGTAGGCGGTGATCCGGTACGAGGCGCGAGGCGTGAGGCGGACCTCGTGTCCCCTGGCCTCGAAGGTGATGGGCGGCTCGTCCTGGAGGAGGACCTGCTCCGGCTCGGCGGACGCGCGGGCCGGATCGACCCGGGACCTCCAGTCGGTGCAGGCGCAGGCTGCGACGAGCGCGGCGAGGGCGACCTTCGTCCGGAACGGTGCCCTCAGGGGGAATGCAGGGGCGGCCTCCACGGCTGCAACATAGCCCACTGCGATGCGGCGCCGGACACGGAAGCGGGTTACCCTCCTCCCCCGTGCGCCTCGACACCTACGGCTGGCTCGTGCTCCTCGAGTTCGCCCTCGCCGTTCCCACCCTCCTCTCGCTCTTCTTCGTGGCCGCTCCCTACGGACGCCACGAGCGCAAGGGGTGGGGACCGACCCTCCCGGCGCGCGTCGGCTGGATCGTCATGGAGTCGCCCTCGGTCTGGTTCTTCGCCTGGGTCTACCTCCTCGGCCCGAACGCCCTCCAGCCGGTGCCGCTCTGCTTCCTGGCGATGTGGCAGCTCCACTACGTCTACCGCTCGTTCCTCTTCCCGTTCCTCATCCGGGCCGAGGGGCGCCGCATGCCGCTCACCATCCCGGTCATGGCCATCGCCTTCAACCTGCTCAACGACTGGGTGAACGCGCGCTGGATCTCGTCGGTGGGCGCCTACCCGGCCGGCTGGCTCTCCTCCTGGCAGTTCCTGCTGGGAACGGCCCTCTTCCTGGGCGGCTTCGCGCTCAACGTCACCTCCGACCGGACCCTCCGGAACCTGCGCGCGCCCGGGGAGACCGGCTACAGGATCCCCCGTGGCGGCGCCTTCGAGTACGTGACCGCCCCCAACTACCTCGGGGAGATCGTGGAGTGGACCGGCTGGGCCATCGCCACCTGGTCGCCGGCCGGCCTCGCCTTCGCCGTCTACACCTTCGCCAACCTGGCCCCCCGCGCCCTCTCCCACCACCGCTGGTACCGCCAGCGCTTCCCCGATTAC
>DAIEMM010000276.1 GCA_027349605.1 Anaeromyxobacteraceae bacterium | reverse complement strand
CGCGGGGGGTGACGACGACCAGCAGGTCCCCGTCGAGCCGGGCCTTGTAGGCCTCGGGAACCTTCGACTCCCAGATCGGCGCGCCGTTCTTCCGGTCGAGGGCAGCGACCTGCCCGGCGTAGCTGGCGACGAAGACCCGATCCTTCGAGACCTGCACGTCGGAGATGACGTCGGGGAAGGGCCCACGTCCCACCTTCCGGTACCACTTCACCGCGCCGGTCGCGGCGTCGAGGGCGACCACGCTGCCGTCCGCGAACCCCTGGTAGAGCGTCCCGTCGACGACGGCCGGCCGTCCCACGCCGAGGATGATGAACTTTCCCGACGGCTCGCGGCGGAAGTGCCACTTCCAGGTCCCGGTGCGGGCCTCGAGCGCCAGGACCGTGCCCTCGAGCGTGGTGACGTACACGAGGTCTCCCACCACGACCGGCTGGCTGCCGAACTCCTCCCGGTAGGAATACAACCAGCGGAACTCTCCGCGGGCGCCGTCGAAGGCGAAAACCTTCCCGTCGAGCCCGGCCACGAAGACCATCCCGTCGCCGATCGCCGGCGAGCCGAGGTACGGCCCGACCAGCTTCGCGTACCACAGGTCCTTTCCGTCGGCCGAGTAGGCCTGGACGAAGCCATCGCGGGTGGCGACGACGACCATGCCGGTCAGCGGGTCGATGGCCGGGCCAGCCGGCTCGAAGGGCTTGTACTCGAGGAGGTAGGGCTGGACGAGGGTCTTGCGCCAGGCGACCGCGAACAGGCTGTCGGTGGGGAGAGGCGGCGGAGCGGCCGCCACGGCGAGCGCGAGGACCGCCGCTGCGGCGCCGGCGAACATCACCTACCGGGTCCCGCCCAGGGCCGCGAGCTGCTTGTCGGCCTCGGGCCGGAGCTGGGATTCCTTGAACTCCCCAGGGAACGCCACGAGGATCTTGCGGGCCTCGTCGGGCTTTCCGCTGAGGGCGAGCAGCCGCGCGCGCTCGAGCGCCGAGCGGTCGGCGAGGGACGGGGTCTGGGTCCCGAGCCGCTCGTAGGAGGCCAGCGCCCCGGGCAGATCCCCCTTCGCCTCCTTGGCGAGGGCGATCCCCTCCACGGCCAGGAACGACAGGGAGTCCTTCGGCGGCGACTTGGCGAGGTAGGACTCGTAGTCCGCGATGGCGGCGTCCCACGAGGCGAGCCGCAGGTTGGCCGCGGCGGCCGCGAGCGCCGCGGTGCGGGCGGCCTCGGTGGAAGGATACGTCTTGCGGATCTCGTCGGCCCGTCCCAGGACGGCCCGGTACTGGGCCTCGGCGCTGGGGAAGATCGGGACCATGGCCCCTGGGAGCGGAACGCTCGAGACCTGCCCGTCGGCGTCGTCGAGCGTGCGGTAGAGGAGGGCCCCGGCGGCGTCCTTGCGCGAATCCATCCAGGCCAGGACGCCGAGGACCACGGCCACCAGCACGAGCACTCCCACCACCGCGGCGACGATGCCCTTCTGCTTCCCCGAGATCCAGGTGGCGGCCTTTCCGGCGGCGGTCTGGAACGCGTCGGGGGCCTTCATGTCCTTGCGGGTCAGCTCGTCGGCGTGTTTCGACATGTTTCTCCCGGTGATCCCTGCGAAAAGTCGGGACAATCTAGGCGCGGTGCCGATGGGCGTCAAGCACCGCGGCGGCCGGGTTTCGGCCGGCGCGGACGGTCCCGGCGCGCCCGTTCCCGGTAGACGAACCGCAGGGGAACCCGGAGCCCGAAGGCCTCGCGGAAGCGGTTCTCCACGAAGCGCTTGTAGTGGTCCGGGATGGTCTCCGGACGGCTCGCCTGCAGGACCAGCGTCGGAGGCGCCGTCGAGACCATGCTGACGTAGAAGAGCTTGACCGGGTGCCCGTGGGAAAGGGGCGCCGGGTGCGCCTCCTGGATGGTCTCGAGGAGCTCGTTCAGCTTGGGAGTGGGGAGCCGGGTCCGGTACTGGCGCGCCAGCCGTCCCGCCTCGCGGAGGAGTGCGGTGACGCCCTTCCCCTCCTTGGCCGACACGAACAGGATGGGAGCCCAGGCGACGAACGGCAGGCGCTTGCCCAGCTCCTCCTTGTACCAGCGCTGGGTGGCGCCGGCCTCCTGGGCGATGTCCCACTTGTTCACCACGATGACGAGCGCCCGCCCCTTCTCGACCACCATCCCGGCCAGCTTGGCGTCCTGGTCGGCGCCCGCCTCCTGCGCGTCGAGGATCAACGCAACCACGTCCGCGTCGTCCATGGAGCGCATGGCCCGGATGACCGAGTAGCGCTCGACCCGCTGGGCGATGGAGCGCTTCCTCCGGATGCCCGCCGTGTCGGTGATGACGAACCGCTGCCCCTCGTGCTCGAGGGTGGCGTCGATGCTGTCGCGGGTGGTCCCGGCGACCTCCGACACGACGAAGCGATCCTCCCGGAGGAGCTTGTTCACGAGCGTGCTCTTCCCGACGTTGGGGCGCCCGACGATGGCGAGCCGGATCTCCCTGGCTGGGTCGTCCAGGGGCTCCTCCTCCTCCTCGGCCTCGTCCCGCTCCTCCAGGGCCTCGGGCTCGTCCTGCACCTCCGGCGCCGGCGTTCCCCGGGCTGCGAGCCCTTCCAGGATCGCGTCCATGAGCTCGCCGACCCCGCGGCCGTGCTCGGCCGAGACCGGGTGGAGGTCCCCGAAACCGAGACCGTAGAACTCGGAGAGGGGCGACTCCCCCTCCGTTCCCGGGGTGTCCATCTTGTTCACCGCGACGAAGAGGGGCTTCCCCGAGGGGCGAAGCAGGTCGGCGACGGCGCGGTCCACCGAGGTGGGCCCCTCGCGCCCGTCGACCACCAGGACGACCGCGGCCGCCTCGTCCACCGCCAGCTGGGCCTGCTCATGCACGCTGCGCATGAGCGTGCGGTCGGACGACTCGTCCTTCCGGGCCGGGGAGACGGGGTCGAAGCCGCCCGTGTCCACGCCGGAGAGGAGCCGGTGCTCCCAGGTGAAATCGCCGTAGTTCCGGTCCCGGGTGACGCCGGGCTGGTCCTCGACGATGGCCGCGCGCCGGCCGACGATCCGGTTGAAGAGCGTGGACTTCCCCACGTTGGGCCGGCCCACGAAGGCGACGAGCGGACGGGGAGTGCTCATGGCGCGATCCCCAGGCGGCGCAGCGCCTCGATCCGTTCCGACCAGCGCTCCTCGACCTTCACCGTGAGGCGGAGGAAGACCTTGGCGCCGAGCAGGCGCTCCATCCTCTCCCGCGCACGGGTCCCGACGCGCTTCAGCATCGAGCCTCCCTTGCCGATGACGATGGCCTTCTGCGACTCGCGCTCCACCCATATCACCGCGCCGATGCGAACGAGCCCCCCGTCCTCGCGGCGCTCCGACTCGTCGAACTCCTCGATCTCGACGGCGGCGGCGTAGGGGAGCTCG
>DAIEMM010000269.1 GCA_027349605.1 Anaeromyxobacteraceae bacterium | reverse complement strand
GTGACCGCGAACCAGGTCCTCACCAAGTCCGACGCCATCGCCCTCTCGGAGGGGCGCCGCGCCGCCGGGGTGGCGGGCCTCTCGGCCGCCCCTCCCCTCCAGGTCCAGGTGTCGACCCGCTACAACCCGGAGGTCCGGTCGGCCGTCTACATCGTCCCCGGGCTGGCCGCCTACCTCATGGCCATCACCGCGGTGCTGCTCACCGCCCTCACCGTGGCCGGGGAGTGGGAACGCGGGTCCATGGAGCAGCTCTTCGCCTCGCCGGTGAGCCGGCTCGAGATCGTGCTGGGCAAGCTGCTGCCCTACCTGGGCATCGGCCTCATCCAGCTGCTCCTCATCCTGGGCGTGGGCACCAACGTCTTCGACGTCCCCGTCCTGGGCAACCCGCTCCTCGTCATCCTGGCCGGCCTCCTTTTCCTCGCCGGGATGCTCGGGCAAGGGCTCTTCATCTCGGTGGTGGCAAGGAACCAGATGGTCGCCACCCAGGCCGGGGCGCTCTCCTCCCTGCTCCCGTCGCTGCTGCTCTCCGGGATGCTGGTCCCCATCGAGAACATGCCCGCCCCGCTGCGCGCCATCTCCCGGATCATCCCTGCGCGCTACCTGGTGGACGCGCTCCGGCAGGTCCTGCTCAAGGGCAACGGCCTCGCGAGCATCTGGGAGGACCTGCTCGCCATGCTCCTCTTCGCCGTGGTCATCGTCGCGCTCGCCACCCGCCGCTTCAGCCGGAGGATCGCGTGACCGCGCCGGCCGAGCGACGCCCGTCCCGGGCCTGGATCCAGTACGCGGCGGTGGTGCGCAAGGAGGTGCTCCAGACCCTCCGCGACCGCCGCGTCATGTTCATGCTGGTCTTCGCGCCGTTCCTCCAGACGCTGGTGCTCGGATTCGCGGTGAACTTCGACGTGGACCGCGTTCCCGTCGTGGTGGCCGACCAGGACCAGAGCGTCGAGAGCCGGCTCCACCTGCGGCGCCTGCTCGCCGACGGGACCCTGCGCCGCGTCGGCGACGCGTCGAGCGCCGAGGGGGGAGCGGCCGCACTCGACCGGGGCGAGGCCGCGGTGGAGGTCGTCATCCCGCCGCGGTTCGGCGCCGACCTGTTGGCGGGGCGGCCGGCCGAGGTGCAGGTGGTCCTCGACGGCACCGACCCCAACCGCTCCAACGTGGCGGCCGGGGCGGTGACCCGCTACTTCGGCGAGGAGGCGATCCGCCGGGCGGCGGAGCGCGCCCGCGCCGCGGGCCTGGCCGCACCGGCCCGCATCGAGGTGGCGCCGCGCCTCTTCTACAACCCCGGCCTGAAGAGCGCGCCCTACATCGTGCCCGGGATCGCCGCCATGCTGCTGGTCGTGGTGACGACCATCGTGACCGCCATGGGGCTCTCGCGCGAGAGGGAGCAGGGCACCCTCGAGCAGGTGGCGGTCACCCCCATCCCGGCCACGCTGCTGCTGGCCGGGAAGATGACGCCCTTCGTCTTCATCGGCTTCTTCGACGTGCTGCTCCTCACCGTGGCCGGGACCTGGGTCTTCGGCGTCCCGCTGCGGGGCAACCTGGCCGTGATGGCGCTCGCGACGTTCCTCTACCTGCTCTCCACGCTGGGCGTGGGGCTGCTCATCTCCACCCTGTCGTCGAACCAGCAGCAGTCCTTCCTGGGAGGGTTCCTCTTCACGATGCCGGCCATGCTGCTCTCCGGGATCATGACCCCCATCGACTCGATGCCGCGCTGGATGCAGTGGATCACCTACGCGAACCCGCTGCGCTACTTCCAGCAGATCGCCCGGGCCAACATGATGAAGGGGGCCGGGCTCGCCGACGTGTGGCCGGAGGTCCTGGCGCTCGCCGTCTTCGGGGCCGTCATCTTCGGCCTGGCCACGGCGCGGTTCCGCAAGCGGACGGGGTAGGGCGCGGCGCGGCTACAGGCGACGGTGCTTGAGCGCGGGCAGCTCCTGGCGCGCCCGCTCCATGCGAGCCCGGTCGAAGCGGGCCACGCAGACCCCCTCGCCGTCCGGGCAGCGCGCCAGGACCGTTCCCCACGGGTCCACGATCATCGCGTTGCCGAAGGTGAGGCGGTTGGCGGAGTGGCGGCCCACCTGCGCCGGGGCCACCACGTAGCTCAGGTTCTCGATGGCCCGGGCCCGCAGCAGCACCTCCCAGTGGTCCTTCCCCGTGAAGAGGGTGAAGGCCGCCGGGATGAAGACCACCTCGGCCCCGAGGCCGGAGAGCTGGCGGTAGAGCTCGGGGAAGCGGAGGTCGTAGCAGATGGTGAGCCCGATGCGCCCGAGCGGCGTGGGGGCGAGCACCACCTTGTCCCCCGGGGCCACGGTCTCGCTCTCGGCGTAGCGGGCCCCGTCCGGGATGTTCACGTCGAAGAGGTGGATCTTGCGGTAGGCGGCGGCGATGGAGCCGTCGTCGGAGACGAGCACGCTGGTGTTGGCGGTCTTTCCGGGCTGCCCGACGTCCTCGGCCACCGACCCGGCCACGATCCAGAGCCGCCGCGCCTTCGCCACCTCGCGGATGGCGCCGAGCGTGGGTCCCTCGAGCGGCTCGGCCGTGGCGATGCGCTCCTCGTCCCGGCCCATGAAGGCGAAGTTCTCGGGAAGCCCGACGAGCCTCGCGCCCAGGTCGGCGGCCTCGTTCACGAGGCGGATCGCGGTGGCCAGGTTGCTGGCCCGGTCCGCGGTGGAGGTCATCTGGACGGCACCCAGAAGGTACGTCGCAGGGGGGGGCATGGATTCTCCTTACCACGGTCTGGTGTATGCTCCGCTCCCTCCCGATGCGCCGGTTCTACACCACCTTCGAGGCCGCCCACGTCCTCGGCGTGTCCCTGCCGACCGTGGTGAACTGGATCAACGCACGCCGGCTGAAGGCCCACCGCACGCCCGGGGGGCACCGCCGCATCGCCCGGGAGGAGCTCG
>DAIEMM010000256.1 GCA_027349605.1 Anaeromyxobacteraceae bacterium | reverse complement strand
TGGCTGCGGATCCGGCCTGCCCCCTTCCCATGGCGAGGGCGGCGCGGGCCAGGCTCGCGGCCGGGGGAATCTCGGCGGCGCGCTCCGGCGCGTCCAGGAGGCGCTCGGCGCCGGCCGCAGCCGCCTCGTCCCGGTAGTCGGCGGCAAGCATCGCGAGGGCCTGGGCGCGCAGCGCCCCGGCCTCCATGGCGTCGATGGCGACGAGCGGCTCGAGGACCTCGGATGCGGCGCGGTACCCGGCCCAGGTGTCGGACCGCATGAGCTCGCGGGCGCGGGCCATCCCCTGGTCGAGGACCTCGCGCCGGTGGTGCGCGCGGTAGAGCAGGGCCGCAGCGAGGACGAGGATGGCGATCCCGGCCAGGGCCACCAGCTGGACCATCCGGGAGGAGCCGCCACGCGGCGGCGCGGGGGAACCGGGCTCGATGTCCACCGGGGCCGGCCCGTCGTCGTCGCCGGGTTCGACCCAGCGTGGATCACGGCCGCCGGGCGCTCCTGGGTTCGGGTCGGCGTCGAGCCGGTCGGGAGGGGAGCTGGACATATCTCCCGGTATCGCCCCGGGGGAGGTGCGAGTCAAAAAAGCGACGGCGCGCCGGATCGCTCCGACGCGCCTCACGCGACCCGGGGACGGAGTCGCGGCTAGACGGTGCGGTCCCGCTCCTCGCGCTCGTCCTCGCGAGAGACGCCCGAGAGAACGTCGTTCACCGACGGGAAGCGCAGGATCTCCCCCCGGGCGATCTTCCAGGCCTGCTGGACGATCCAGGAGAGGGACCGATCCTGGCGGTTGGCCTCCAGCTGGATCTCGTTCAGCATGTCCTCGGGGAAGTAGAGTGACTGCTTTCGCTTGTCGGTTCCGGCCATCGAATCTCCCGAGAGGTAGGATTGCAGCGTACCAGCGTTCATACGTCGCGCCTCGACGCGAGGTCAAGGAAGCGGCCGTGTCACGGAGGAAGCGTGGGAGAAAAAAAGGGGAGCCGACATCTCTGCCGGCTCCCCGTGGGCCAAGAGGGGGAGGGGTGCCCCTCGGCCCAACGTCATGAATCGAATCCAGCCTCAAGGATGGCGTCATGGACGGATTCGGTCAACTCAAGCCTCTTGTACCTTGATCGGGTGACACAGGCATCGTGACATTTACCTCAAAAGTTCTGGTGACTTGCCAGGAAAGACACCTTCTTGGGGCTAGCGACTCGGTGTTGGTCGCACTTTCTGGTGGAGCGGACTCCACGGCGCTCCTCTCCGCCCTCGCCGACCTGCGGGACGCGGGGCAGGTCCGCGCACTGACCGCGGTCCACGTGGACCACGGGCTTCGGCCCGGCAGCCACCTCGACGCCGACGCATGTGCGTGCGTGTGCGATGCCCTGGGCGTCTCCTTCCGGCGCGTCAGCGTCGAGGTGCGGGAAGGCAACGTCCAGGCGGAGGCGCGTCGCGCCCGCTACGCCGCTCTGCGGCGGGAGGCGGCACGCGTGGGAGCGACCCGCATCGCCACCGGGCACACGCTCGACGACCAGGCCGAGACGGTGGTCCTCCGCCTCCTGCGCGGCTCGGGCGCCCGCGGGCTCTCGGGGATCCCGCCCCGGCGCGGCGTCGTGGTCCGGCCGCTCATCGACCGCACCCGCGCCGAGGTGGTCGAGCACGTCCGCTCGCGGGGCCTGCCTCACCTCGAGGACCCGTCCAACGCGACGCCGCGGTTCCTCCGCAACCGGGTTCGCTCCGAGGTGCTCCCGGTGCTCCGATCCCTTGCGCCGCAGGCGGTGCGGGCGATGGCCCGCGCCGCCGACCTGCTCCGCGACGACGAGCGCGCGCTGGCGGCAGAGGGGCGGCGCCTCGCGACGACGGGCTCGGCACGGGTCGCCGAATTGCTAGCCGAGCCCGTGGCGGTCCGGCGGCGCGCGGTGCGGGACCTCTGGCGCCAGGCCTCGGGGAGGCGCGCCGACCTCGACGCACGCCAGGTCGAGTCGGTCCTGGCGCTGCTCGGCAGGCGCGGACCCACCCGCCTGCCCCTCTCCCGGGGATTCGAGGCCAGCATCCGCTACGGGGCGCTCACCCTCCGTGCCGCCCCGGAGGCCGTTCCCGGGCCGGACCCGGTGTGCATCCCTGGTCCCGGAGCGATCCCGCTGGAGGGCGGAGGCGTGCTGGAGGTCGTCTCGGCCCCGGACGCCGCCTGGCCGCTCTGGTGGCGCGCTCGCCGGCCCGGGGACCGGTTCCGGCCCGCGAGGGGACGCGGGTCCAAGAAGCTCAAGGCCTGGCTCATCGACCGGAAGGTTCCCCGGGAGATCCGGGACGCCCTCCGGGTCCTCGCCGACGACGCGGGGTGGATCCTCTGGATCCCGGAGCTCGGGGTCCGCTCGGAGAAGCCCAGCGCCGTTGCCCGGTTGCGCGGCTGAGCCCCAGGAAGATTCGAGGGGGGCGCCCTCCATCCCGGACTGCGCCGGTGTCGAGCGCTGTTATATTGGGACTTCAAATGCGGAACGGGGAAGACCCCCGGGAAGAGGTTTCGGAAATTGCGCCAGTCCTACAAGACCGTCCTGCTGTGGGTCGTCCTGATCCTGATGTTCGTGGCCTTCTACCAGTTCTTCGCCCAGCACGGCCGCGAGCAGAAGGAGTTCGCCTTCTCCGACTTCATCACCAAGGTGGAGGCGGGTGACGTCCGGGACGTCACGGTGAAGGACACGAACTACTACGGCCACATGCGCGACGGCAGCGACTTCCACACCGTCGGTCCGCTCGACGCCACCGGCACCGTCTTCGACCGGCTGCAGAAGAAGGGCGTGAAGGTCCTCTACGAGAAGTCCGACCAGAACTCGTTCTGGGTGACGGTGCTCGTGCAGTACCTGCCGCTCGTCTTCCTCTTCCTTCTGTTCTTCTTCTTCATGCGCCAGTTGCAGGCCGGTGGCGGAAAGGCCATGAGCTTCGGCAAGTCGAAGGCCAAGCTCATGACCGAGCACCACAACAAGGTCACCTTCGCCGACGTGGCCGGCATCGACGAGTCGAAGGACGAGCTCGAGGAGATCATCTCCTTCCTGAAGGACCCGAAGAAGTTCACCAAGCTCGGCGGACGCATTCCCAAGGGCGTGCTCCTCATGGGACCCCCGGGCACCGGCAAGACGCTGCTGGCCCGGGCCGTCGCGGGCGAGGCCGGCGTCCCCTTCTTCTCCATCTCCGGCTCCGACTTCGTCGAGATGTTCGTGGGCGTCGGCGCCAGCCGTGTCCGCGACCTGTTCGAGCAGGGCAAGAAGAACGCCCCCTGCATCATCTTCATCGACGAGATCGACGCGGTCGGCCGCCATCGCGGCGCCGGCCTCGGCGGCGGCAACGACGAGCGCGAGCAGACCCTGAACCAGCTCCTGGTCGAGATGGACGGGTTCGAATCGAACGAGGGCGTCATCCTGATCGCCGCCACCAACCGTCCCGACGTGCTGGACCCGGCGTTGCTGCGTCCGGGCCGCTTCGACCGGCAGATCACCGTGCCCAACCCCGACATCAACGGCCGCGCCAAGATCCTCGACGTGCACCTGAAAAAAGTCCCCAAGGGGCCGGACGTCGATGCCCGCGTCATCGCGCGCGGCACGCCCGGCT
>DAIEMM010000513.1 GCA_027349605.1 Anaeromyxobacteraceae bacterium | reverse complement strand
CGTCGGAGGGGGGGATCTTCGTCCGGGCGCAGGTCCACCCGGTTGTCGTAGAAGGTGCTGCCGGCCCCCTCGTCGGTGAGCCGCTGGGAGGTGAGCGCGTTCACGGTGCGCCCTCCGCGGACGTGTGCCAGCCAGGGCACTCCCTCGGCGACGACCACGCCGGGCGGGGTCCGGTCGGTGACCCGGAGCGCGAAGGTGGCCGCCCCGAGCGCGTTCCAGGCCACCACCCGGGGACCCCCGAGCCCGCGCGCCGCCGCGTCGGTCGGGTTCACCATGAGTGCCGGCTCACCCTCGCGCTCGCGCAGCTCGGGCCGCTCGCGGAAGGAGGAGTTGAGCCCCCACACCGAGGCGCCCGTCACCAGGCGGAAGGGAAGCTCCCCGTCCTCCTCGTGGCTGGGCAGCCAGCGGGGCAGCGGGTGCCGCTGGCGGGGGTTCTCGATCTCGATCCTCCCCGACGGCGTGCGGAGGGCGGCCTTGGCGCCCGGCGGCAGGGCCAGCTCGACCCCCTTCCCCTCCGCGAGGGCCCCGGCGTCGATGCCGGCCCGCAGCGCCGCGGGCTTCGCGAGCAGCGCCTCCACCAGGTCGCGCGAGGTCTGCCGGAAGAAGGGGTGGCCGATCCCCATCTCGGCGGCCAGGCGGCGGAAGAGGTCCCAGTTGGACCACGATTGCCCCACCGGGGCGATGGCCGGCGCGACCCGCTGGATCACGTACTGTCCGTACGAGCAGTAGAGGTCGTCGTGCTCCAGCGCCGTGGTGGCGGGAAGCAGCACGTCGGCATAGCGCGCGGTGTCGGTCAGGTAGCGCTCGTGGACCACCGTGAAGAGGTCCTCCCGGGAGAGCCCCCGGAGCACCGCCTCCTGGTCGGGCGTCACCGCGGCCGGGTTGGCGGCGTAGACCACCATCGCCATCACCCGGGGGGAGTCGAGCTCGTTCAGGGCATGGCCGAGCCGGTTCATGTTCACGAGCCGGGTCGGGCGCGGCTGGAGGTCCTCGCGGGTGACCAGGGTGGCGTCGAAGGCCTGGCTTCCGCTGGTGGACGAGAGCAGCCCGCCCCCGGGCTTGGTCCACGCGCCGACCAGCGCCGGCAGGCAGGTGATGCAGCGCACGTTCATGGCGCCGTTGCCGTAGCGGGAGAGGCCGCTCCCCAGGCGGATGAACGGCGCGCGCGCCGCGGCGTAGCGCCGCGCCATCTCCTCCACGGTGGCCGCGTCGAGCCCGGTCTTCCCCGCCGCCCAGGCGGGCGTGCACTCCGGGAGGACCTGGTCGCGGAAGCGCTCCCAGCCCAGGGCGCTCGCGCGCAGGAAGGGCAGGTCGGCCAGCCCGTCGCGGAAGATCACGTGGGCCATGCCCAGGGCCAGCGCCCCGTCGCTCCCCGGCCGGACCAGGAAGGCCCGATCGGCCAGGTCGGCGGTGGGGGTCCGGTAGGTCTCGATCACCCAGGCCTCGGCCCCGCGGCGGCGCGCCTCCTTGAGCCGCTGCGCGAAGTGGATGCTGGTGGCGACCGCGTTCAGCCCCCACACGACGGCCAGGTCGCTCCGGAGCACCTCGTCTGGGTGCGGAGCGAGCGTGTCGCCCATGACCGCCCTCCACCCCGCCCCCTTGGCGGGCGAGCAGATGGTGCGGTCGAGCCGCGAGGCTCCCAGCGCGTGGAAGAAGGCGTGGCCGGCGTTGCGCTGCACGAGCCCCATGGTCCCGGCGTAGGAGTACGGAAGGATCGACTCGGGCCCGTGAGCCGCCGCCGTCTCCGTGAGCCGCCTGGCCACCAGGCCGATGGCCTCGTCCCAGGAGACCGGGCGGAACCTCCCCTCCCCCTTCGCGCCGGCGCGGACGAGCGGCACGGTGAGCCGCCCCTCGGCGTGGACGCTGCGCTCGTAGCCGTTCACCTTCGGGCAGAGGCTGCCCTGGCTGTACGGGTGGTCGGGATCGCCGCGGACCTTCCGGACCCGGTCGCCTTCCACGTCGACGAGCAGCCCGCAGGCGTCCGGACAATCGAAGGGGCAGGTGGCCCGGACGGTCGTCATGGGCGGCATGGTACACCTGACCCCGATGCGCGCGCTCGTCACGGGTGCCAACGGATTCCTGGGAACCTGGCTCACCCGCAGGCTGCTCGCCGGGGGGCACGCGGTCCGGGCCCTCGTCCGGCCCGGAAGCCCGCCGGACGCCCTCTCCGGCCTGGACGTCGAGCGGGTCCGTGGCGACGTCACCGACCCGGGGAGCCTGCCCTCCGCGGTGCGGGGCTGCGACCTGGTCTTCCACCTGGCCGGGGTCCGGCGGGCCCCGCGACGGGAGGATTTCCTGCGCGTCAACGCGGAGGGGACGCGCATCCTCCTCGAGGCCTGCGCCGCCCACGCCCCCTCCCTCTCCCGCTTCGTGCTGGCCGGGTCGCTGGCGGCGGCCGGCCCGTCGGCCACGCCCCGCCGGGAAGAGGAGCCATTCGCTCCCCGTGAATGGTACGGGGAGTCGAAGATGGAGGCGGAGCGGCTGACCCTGTCCTGGGCCGGACGCATCCCCGTGGCGGTGGGGCGTCCGCCGCGGATCATGGGGCCCGGGGACCGGGAGAATCTGATGTTCTTCCGCATCGCGCGGGCCGGCTTCCTGCTCGCCTTCGGCGGCGCGCCGCGACCGCTGTCCTGGATCGACGTGGAGGACTGCGCCCGGGGGATGGAGCTGCTCGCCACCCGGCCGGAGGCGCTGGGAGAGTCCTTCTTCCTCGCCTCGCCGGAGCGGACCAGCGTGGAGGGGCTGCAGCGGGAGATCGCCCGGGCGCTCGGGGTGCGGACGCGGCGAATCCCCGTTCCGGAGGGGCTGCTCCGGGGCCTGGGGTCGGCCGCGGACGTCGTGAGCCGGGTGCTCGGTCGGCACCTGCCCCTCAACCGGAAGCTGGCCGAGCAGGTGCTCGCACCGGGGTGGGTGTGCGATCCGTCGAAGGCAAGCCGGCTCCTGGGCTTCGAGGCGACGGTCGGGCTGGCCGCGTCGGTGGACCGGTCGGCGCGCTGGTACGTGGAGAAGGGATGGATCGCGGCGCCTGCCACGCCCCCAGCGGCGGCCACGAAGTAGGCGGCGCAAGCTTCCCGCGGCTACATCGTCCCGCCCGAGACGTCCCGGAGCTTGCGCACCGCGTAGACGTCGCACCGCTCGCCGCAGGCCGGGCACACCACGAAGGTCATCTCCTTCACCACCAGTACGTCCTCGTGGGAGCCGGCGGGAGCCAGGACCGCGCCGCAGTCGGGGCATTCGAGCTCGTCCACCGGCCCGGGGCGGGAGAGCACGAGCGACCGCCGCCGCCCGGGCGGGCAGCGGCGGCACTCGATGCCGTAGAGATAGCCGGTCTCGCGGACCGGCGGCGACGCGTCGACGTCCGCGCCGCAGTACTGGCACTCGTCGGCCACGTGCCTCCGGCTACTTGCCCGAGGGGGGCGGGAGGGACTTGAGGTACGCCGCCACCGCGCCCGCGTCGTCCCGGGTCATCCGGTACGGGGGCATGGGCGGGTCGGGCTGCTCGCCCTTCTGGTCCTTGCCGGTGGTGAGGAGCGTGACGAGCTCCTTCTCGCTCCACCCGGGGAGGCCGGCCAGGGGCGGCGCCGCCTCGGCCCACTTCGGCATCGGCACCGTGTTCTTGAAGTCGAGCGGCGCCCCGTGGAGCCACCGCTCTCGGATGAACTCTCCCCTCTCGTTGCGCGGCGAGTGGCAGTCCGTGCACATGGCCACCTGCTCCACGATGTACTTCCCGCGAGCCACGTTCCCCTTCGACTTCCCCGTCGGTTCCCCCGCCGCGACGGAGGCGGAGAGGGTGGCGAGTACGAGGGCCGCCACGGCGACCCCGATGTGCTTCCCGTTCATGCATTTCCCCCTGGTTCCCGGTTGGACGTTCCCTGGACGACGCTCCCCTGACGTAGACCGGAGAAATCCATTTCAAAGAACCCAATCGGGGCCTAAGCGGAAAGTGACTGGATGAGCATCCGCCTGGCGGCATGGAGCCGCGACCAGACGGTGCCCTCCGGAACGCCGAGGATGTCGGCGATCTCCCGGTGGGAGAGCCCCTCGACGGCGAAGAGCGAGAGCACGGCGCGCGGGCCGGCCGGAAGCCGGGCCAGGGCGGCCAGGGCGCGAGCGGCCTCGTCGCGGTTGGCCATCTCGGCCTCTCCGCCTCCACCGGGCGTCTCCGGGTCGAGTGGCGATCCCTCCTGGCGACGGGCACGGGCGCGGAAGGCTGCGCGAAGGGCGATCCGGTAGACCCAGGTGGTGAGGCGGGAGGCGCCCTGGAACCCGGGAAGGGCGCCGTGCAGGGCCACGAAGACCTCCTGCACGGCGTCCTCGGCGTCGGAGCGCCGTCCGGTGAGGTGCATGCACAGGGCGTGAAGGGGGTCGCGGAGCTCCCGGAAGAGCCGGTCGGACGCCTCGCGCCGCGCGACGCCGCCCGCCCGGACGCCGGCGAGGATATCCGCCTCCTCGGTCGAGGAGAGGTCGGGAAGCCGGGCGGCCACGTTACCGGACCGCACGGGTGGCGATGCCCAGGTCGCGGGCCTCCCGCTCGGCGCGGGGCAGCTTCACCCGGCGCAGGTAGGTCCAGGCCGCCGCCATGGGGAGAGCCAGGCCGCCGTAGTAGACCGTGGCGTCGAAGGTGGCCGCCGTCCCGGTGAGCGCCTTGTAGAGGAGGAAGGCGACGATGGCGGCGGTGGCCCACTGCATGCGCCTCGCCCACTGGACGTTGGCGAAGACGAGGCTCCGGTAGGTCTCGAGCATCTCCTCGTGGTCCACGAGCGCCACCAGCCGCCTCGCCGAGTAGGCGGCCACGAAGGCGACGAGGACGACCATGATTCCCATGGCGGGCAGCGTCCGGAGGAGGCGCGTCTCCCGCAGCCCGGGCGCCGTGGAGACCCACACCAGCCAGGCCATGTAGGCCGCGGTGACGACGGCGCCGCCCAGCATCCGGACCGACGCGTAGAGCCCGCCGCGGATCCCCCGCTCGACCCTCGCCCAGTCCACCTCCGCGCCCGCCGCCTTCGCCCGCTGGCTCATGCCGGCCTCCGCCCCGCGCGCGGCAGCCTGGTAGGCCCGGCAGCCCGGGCAGCCGGCCAGGTGCTCCTCCAGCGCCGCCTGCTCCGGTTCCCCGAGGGCGCCGTGGAGCCGCTTCTCGATCGCGACCTCGAACTCTTCGCAACGGGTCATCTGCGCCTCGCCTTCCGATCCGTTCGTGCCGGAGGCGGGGCATACCTTCACCAGACGCCCCGAAAAGGGCAAGGGGCGCTCAGCGGAAGCCGAGGATCGCGGCCCGGGCCTCCTCCCGGCTCCCGGTCCAGAGGTAGGCGGGACCCGAGAGATAGGCCGCGAGTCCGTGCTCGCCGTCCACCGGGCACCCGGCGCGCGCGTGCACGGCGTAGGCCTCGGCCTCCCAGAGCAGGCGGGACCGGGGGGAGGTGAGGTAGCTCCACCAGAACCGGGCCGGTGACCGCTCCTGCTGCCGCACGTGCACCAGCTCGTGTCCGATCGCGAAGGCCGTCCGCTGGGAGGGCTTCAGGAAGACCTGGTGACCGACCGTGACGCCCGCCGCCGGGAACCACTCCGGCAGGTCGTGGAGGACGTAGCCAGGGTCCGGTGGGCGCGGGGCGACAGGGGTCCCTCCCGCCGGCGCGCAGGCGGTGGCGAGGCGGCTGGCGAGGAGCAGCAGGAGGAGCGGGCGGGATTCCACGGAGCCCTGGAGCCTACACCCGGGTTCGAGCCCGGTGATGGCGGTCCTCGCCGCGGCGACCCCGCAGTGGGTGGTGGACCTCATCCGGCGCCGGCCGCGGTGGCTGGGGCGACCAGGGCGCTGAACGGCGTCTCCCGCCCCCCGCGGAGGGTGGCAAGGTGGAGGCACCGCCCGGATTCGAACCGGGGAATAAGGGTTTTGCAGGCGCAGCCGACGTGTCGCCTGTCGGTGAATTGCGACGTTTTAGGCCTGTTTTTGCCCCTCGCGCTCCCTCGTGTTCCCCGGCTGGTGGGAATAGGGTGGGAATGGCGAGCCCGCACGCATAGTGATAATTGGTCCCGATGCGGCAAGTCCGCCGCCACCGGAGGGCGCATGGACTCACCTGGCGGTCGGCGCAGCAAGTCGGGAGCACCGGAGCGCGGCACCCCGTGGCGCGGAGTGGAGGCGGCCTTCCGCGCCTACGCCAGCGCCGACGACGAAGACGATCGGGCCTTCGAGCTGGCGCGCGAGCATCTCCAAGCTCAGGTGATCGAGTACGTCGGAGGCCTCGACCTTCGCCGGCGCGAGGAACCGTCAGGCCCCCCGGAGTAGACGCCGGAACCCGGCGAGCAGCTCGGGGCGCCTGGCCACCTCGGCAACCGCCCACGAGAGGCTTGCCCCCTGAGACTCCCGGTAGGCCCGCACCGCGGCGAGCGCGGCCGTGGCCGCCCTGG
>DAIEMM010000237.1 GCA_027349605.1 Anaeromyxobacteraceae bacterium | reverse complement strand
TGGAGATGTCCGCGAAGGCCCCGGGGAAGGCCACGAAGAGGATGACCAGCACGAGGATGAGCCAGACGTGGTTCGCCTCCCAGATCGGGGCGATGGCCTGCTCGATGGCGACGCGCTGCTCGCGCTCCCTCGGGCCGTGGGCGACGATGTCGAGGATCCCGCCCCCGAAGTCGGCGCCGCCCGTCAACGCGTAGACGATCAGCGCGGCCACGATGACGCCGGCCACGGCCTCCGCCGGGCTCACGGCGCTCCTCCCGGGACGGGGGAGCGCGGGGCGTTCGCGATCTGCCGCACCAGAAGGGTCGCGGTGACCGCGCCGAGGAAGAGGTACAGCGCGGCGAAGCCCCAGAACGGCACCGCCAGGTCGGGTACGGGGGTCACGGACTCGGCGGTGCGCATGACGCCCCACACCGTGAACGGTTGCCTCCCCCACTCGGTCACCATCCAGCCGGCCTCGAGGGCGCCGAACCCGGCCGGGGCCGCCAGCACGACGGCCCACAGGAACCAGCGGTCGTCGGGCAGCCTCCGGCGCCTCACGTAGAGCCCCGCGGCGAGGAGCGCCACGAGCGCGATGGCCGAGCCGAGCCCCACCATGACCTGGAAGGCCATGTGCACGAGCAGTGGATTGGGCCAGACCGAACGGGGCCACTCGAGCAGGCCCCGGACCTCCGCGTGGGGGTCGTGGAAGGCGAGGAGCGACAGGCCGTACGGGATCTCGATCCCGTAGCGGGTCACGCCGGCGTCGGCGTCGGGCACCCCGCCGATGAGCAGCGGGGCGTCCCGCTGGGTCTGGAAGTGCCCCTCCATCGCCGCGAGCTTGACCGGCTGGCTCCGCGCCGCGTTCCGGGCCGAGAAGTCGCCCGAGACCGGCTGGAGGAGCGCGGCCGCGCCGCCGACGGCGAGCGCGATCCCGAGCGCCGCACGGTGGAAGGCGCTCCCGCGATCCCGGAGCAGCCAGAAGGCGTGGATGCCGGCGACGGCGAGGCCGGTGGCCGCGAAGCAGGAGAGGAGCACGTGCACGACCTCGGGGCCCCATCCCTGCGGGAACATGGCCGAGAGCGGGTCCACGTTGCTCGCCTTGCCGAGGACGAGGTCGAAGCCGGCCGGGTGGTTCATCCAGGCGTTCGCGAGCGTGATGAAGAACGCGCTGGTGGCGCCGGCCGCGGCCACCACCAGCCCCGCCGCGAGGTGGAACCCCGGGGACACCCTGTCCCAGCCGTAGAGGTAGATGCCGAGGAAGATGGCCTCGGCGAAGAACGCGAATCCCTCGAGCGAGAAGGGCATGCCGATGATGGGCCCGGCGAAGCGCATGAATCCCGGCCAGAGGAGGCCGAGCTCGAAGGAGATGACGGTCCCCGAGACGGCGCCCACGGCGAAGAGGATGGCGGCCCCCTTGGCCCATCGGTGGGCGAGCTCGAGGTACTCGGGACGCCCGGTCCGGCGGTGGCGCCATTCGGCGATGACCATGAGAAGCGGGAGCGCGACCCCGACCGCCGCGAAGACGATGTGGAACGCGAGGGACGTCCCCATGAGCCAGCGGGCGTACTGGAGGTTGCTCACCGAACTTCCCTAAGCCGGGCGGGACGGCCGGGCAAGCGCCGGGCCCATCAGGTGCTCGGGAGGCCCGCCTGGGTTGCCCTCTGCCGGAGCAGCATGACCTGGAGCTCCTCGGCCGGGACGGGCTTCCCGAAATGATATCCCTGGGCCCTGTCGCACCCCTGGGCGAGAAGGTACTCGAGCTGCTCGGGGCGCTCCACGCCCTCGGCCAGGACCTCCATGTTCATGGCGTGCGCCATCACGATGATCGCGTTGACGATCGCCTGGTCCTGCGGGTCTCCCAGCATGTCCTTGATGAAGGCCCGGTCGATCTTGAGGGTCTGGATGGGGAACCGCTTGAGGTAGGCCAGGGACGAGTAGCCCGTGCCGAAGTCGTCGATCGCCACCCGGATGCCCTCCGCCCGGAGCCCCTGCAGGATGTGGAGGGTCTTCTTGAAGTCGTGCATGGCGACGGACTCGGTGATCTCGATCTCGAGGAGGCTGGGGTCGAGCCCGGCTTCCCGCACGAGCCCGGACACCTTGGCCGCCAGCGCGGTGTTCTGGAAGTCCCGCCCGGAGAGGTTCACCGCGACGACGAGGCGGGGCAGTCCCTCCTCCTGCCAGGCCTTGACCTGCCGGCAGGCCTCCCGGACCACCTGCTCGGTGATGGCGACGATGATCCCCGTCTCCTCGGCCAGCGGGATGAACTCCAGCGGCGGCACGAGGCCCGTCTCCGGATGCACCATCCGGACGAGCGCCTCCGCGCCGACGATCCGCCGGGTCCACAGGTCCACCGCAGGCTGGTAGTGCACGACGAACCGCCGCTTCTCGACGGCCTCCGCCAGTTCCGCCTCCATGCCGATGCGCCGGGAGACGTTCCTGCTCATCTCCGGCGAGAAGACCTGGACCTGGTTGCGCCCCATTCGCCGCGCGCGGGAGAGGGCGACGTCGGATTGCTTGAGCAGGGAGGACACGGTGTCCTTTCCGTCCTGCCCCAGGAGCGTGATCCCGGCACAGGCGGTGAAATGAACGG
>DAIEMM010000512.1 GCA_027349605.1 Anaeromyxobacteraceae bacterium | reverse complement strand
GGCGGTGGGAACCGGGTTCGGGTTGCTGCTCGGCCTGGGGACGACCGCGCTGGTGGCCCGGGTCGGCATCCCGCTCGACCCGGAGGTCTACTACATCAGCCACCTGCCGGTGCTGGTGGACGGCGGGGACTTCGCGCTCGTGGCGCTGGCCGCGCTGGCGCTCTCCTACCTCGCAACCATCTACCCGGCCACGCGCGCCGCCCGGCTCGAGCCGGTCGAGGGGCTCAGGGGCGAATGACGGCCCCCCTGCTCGAGATCGTCGGGCTCTCGAAGGCCTACCTGACCGGCGGCCACCGGCTGGAGGTCCTGCACGGCGTGAGCCTCACCATCGAGGCCGGCGAGATGGTGGCCCTGACCGGCCCGTCCGGCGCCGGGAAGAGCACCTTCCTGCACCTGGTGGGCGCGCTCGACGTCCCCACTGCCGGGCGCGTCGTGTTCGAGGGGCGGGACCTCGCCTCGCTCGACGAGGGGGAGCGGGCGCGCTTCCGCAACGACTCGGTGGGGTTCGTCTTCCAGAGCCACCACCTCCTCCCCGAGTTCACCGCGCTCGAGAACACCATGATGCCGGGCCTGGTCCGGCGGGTGCCCCGGGCCGAGATCCGGCGCCGTGCCGAGGAGAGCCTGGAGCGGGTAGGGCTCTCGGGCCGGCTGGGGCACCGGCCCGGGGAGCTCTCCGGCGGGGAGCAGCAGCGGGTGGCGCTGGCCCGGGCGCTCGTGCTCCAGCCCCGCCTCCTGCTCGCCGACGAGCCCACCGGGAACCTCGATCCGCAGACCGCCGAGGGGATCCACGAACTGCTCCAGCGGCTGAACCGGGAACTGGGCGTCACCGGGGTCGTGGTGACCCACAACGAGAAGCTGGCCGAGTCCCTGGGCCGCAGGGTTCGCCTCCTGGCCGGCCGCCTGGCCTAGTGGCACGAAAGGAAGGCCATTAGCCTTTGAGGTTTTCCCGGGCATGCACTAGATTCCGCGACTTCGTGAGGAGCCCCCTCCCCATCGTCGCGCTCGTGTGCCTGCTGGCCGGTCCGGCCACGGCGCGCGCCCAGGAGACGCCGCCCGCGGCGACGCCCTCCGCGGGCGCGCCGGCGCCCGTCCCCGCGGTGGCGGTCCCGCCCGCGGCCGTCGCCCAGCCGGCGGCCGAGCCGGTGGCCGAGCCGGCCGCCGAGCCCTCCGAGCCGACCGTCTCCGCCATCGATGTGGAGGGCAACCGGCGCGTCGAGGTCGACGCGGTCAAGGGAGCGATGGTCAGCAAGGTGGGCGCTCCGGTGGACCCGCTCTCCATCCAGCAGGACGTCCGGGCGGTGATGAAGCTCGGCTACTTCTCCGACGTCGCCATCGACGAGAAGGGGCCGCCGAACCGTCCGATCCTCGTGGTGAGGGTCGTCGAGAAGCCCTCGGTCCAGGACTACAAGATCGAGGGGAACGACGAGATCTCCGCCGACGACCTCAAGGATGCCGTCGAGGTCAAGCGCTACGCCATCCTCGACATGACGACCGTCCGCAAGACGGTGAAGAAGATCCAGGAGAAGTACACCGAGAAGGGGTTCTACCTGGCCGAGGTCACGTCGCGGATCGAGGACCGGCCCGACAACCAGGTGGTGGTGGTCTTCGTGGTGAACGAGCGGGCCAAGGTCCAGGTCCGCCGCATCCACTTCGTCGGCAACGACAGCGTGTCCAAGGAGGAGATCCTCCCCTACATGCAGACGCAGGAGGGGAGCTTCCTGGCCTTCCTCTCCTCGGCCGGCACGTACAAGGAGGAGGCCTTCCAGCGCGACCTCCAGGCCATCCAGGCGGTGTACCTCGAGAAGGGCTACGTGAGCGTCAAGGTGGGCAAGCCCACCATCGCGCTCAGCCCGGACCGCACCTCCCTCTTCATCAGCATCCCCATCGAGGAAGGCGAGCAGTACACGGTGGGCAAGCTCGACTTCTCCGGGGAGCTCCTGGGGATGCGCCCGTTCCTGCCCCAGCTCCTCCAGTCCACGGAGGGGCAGCTCTTCGTGCGGTCCAAGGTGGGCCACGACCTCTTCGCGGTGGCCGACTTCTACAAGGACATGGGCTACGCGTACGTCAACGTGAACCCGGTCACGAAGCTCGATCCCAAGGCACGCACCCTGGGGCTCACCTTCGACGTCCAGCCCGGCCAGAAGGTGCTCTTCGAGCGCATCGAGATCCAGGGCAACGCCAAGACCCGCGACAAGGTGATCCGGCGCGAGCTACGCATCTACGAGGGCGACCTCTACAGCGCCAGCGCCATCAAGATCTCCAAGCAGCGCATCACCGCCCTCGGTTACTTCGAGACCGTCGAGATCACCACCAAGAAGGGCAGCACCGACGATCGCATCGTGGCGGTGGTGGAGGTGAAGGAGAAGGCCACCGGCACCTTCCAGGTGGGCGCCGGCTTCTCCTCCTACGAGAACTTCATCCTCACCGCCCAGATCAGCCAGAACAACTTCTTCGGCTGGGGACAGACCCTCTCCCTCCAGGTGCAGTGGTCGTCGCTCCGCCAGCTGGGCCAGATCCAGTTCGTGGAGCCGTACTTCCTCGACACCAAGTGGACCTTCGCGTTCGACCTGTACGCCAACGAGAACCTCTACGCGAACTTCACGCGCGGCGCGCTCGGCGGGTCGCTGACCTGGGGCTACGAGCTGGCCGGGCTGTCCTGGCTCTGGCCCGGGCTCTCCAAGCTGGAGGACCTGCGCGTCTTCCTGACCTACACGCTGGAGCGGGTGCGGGTCACCTCGTCGATCCAGGACCTGCTCCTCTACAACCGCTACCGGTCGGGCTGGACCAGCGCGGCGCGCCTCGCGGTGGCCTGGGACCGCCGCGACAACCGGCTCTTCCCCACCCGGGGCTTCTACCTCTCGGCGTCGCTCGACATCGCCCCTCCCTTCCTGGCGCCGGGCGCGGTCTTCGGCGACCAGGTCAACCTCTTCTACCGGGAGACGCTCGAGTTCCGGTTCTACCAGGACATCTTCCAGGGCCTGACCGGCCGCTTCCGGCTCCTGGCCGGGGTGATCCGCGGCTGGGACGAGAACAACCCGGTGCCGGTGTCGGAGCTCTACTACGTGGGCGGCGTCAACACCGTCCGCGGGTATCGCCTCTACTCCCTGTCTCCGGTGGTGGTGGTGGGCGCCAGCACCAACCCCGACGCCCAGATGCGCCTGCTCCAGGTTGGCGGCAACAAGCAGATCGTGCTCAACTTCGAGCTCGAGTACCCCATCGTCGAGAAGATGGGCATCCGCGCCGTGGTCTTCTTCGACATGGGCAACGCCCTCGCGCCCGGCGTGTACATCGACCCCGCCGTCTCCCTGGGGCTCTACAAGGCGTGGGGCTTCGGCCTCCGCTGGTTCAGTCCCATCGGCCCGCTCCGCTTCGAGTGGGGCTTCCCCCTCGACCGGCGTCGCGACCCCATCACCGGCGCCATCATCGACGCTCCCGTCGACTTCCAGTTCACCATCGGCAGCTTCTTCTGACCGAACCAAGAGGAGAGAACATGCGAACCATCCCCGTACTCGCCGCCGTCGCGCTGGCGATCGCAGTCCCCCGCGCCGCCCGGGCCGCCGAGCTCAAGATCGGCTACGTCAACCTGCAGCAGGCCGTCACCGAGGTCGACGAGGGCAAGGCCGCGCG
>DAIEMM010000232.1 GCA_027349605.1 Anaeromyxobacteraceae bacterium | reverse complement strand
CGCTCCTCCACGGAGCGCTGCAGCTCGGGGCCCATCCGGGCGAACTTGGCCTCCGGGGACGGCTGTCCGTGGAGCACCAGGACGAAGCTCGCCGCCACGAGCGATCCCGCGAAGGCGAGGGTCCCGGGTCCGGGAACCTTGGTCACCTCGGCCCACGGGATCTTCTGGCCGTAGACCTTCTGCGCCAGGTCGCCGGCCCAGAAGAGGACGAGCGCCATGACGACCACGAGCAGGACGGTCACTCCCACCGGGAGACCGAGCCACTCCGGCAGCGTGAAGCGTCCCATGTAGGAGGAGAGCCAGAAGCCCTGGAAGCTCCCGACGGTCTCCCCGAAGAGCCCGACTCCGGTGAGCGCGCCGAGGAGGAAGAGCATCCCGTCGACCTTGAGCGTGGACGCGGCCACGAGCGAGGTCCCGGGGCAGAAGCCGCCGATGACGAAGCCGACCCCCATGATGAGGCCGCCGACGATCCCCGGCCACAGGTAGGTCGGGTTCACGAACACGCGGCTCATGTCGAGCAGGCCGAACGACGTGGCCAGGGCCACGAGCACCGCTGCGACGATGATCCCGGTGAACATCACCTTCAGGACCGTCATGTCCTGGAAGTAGAACTGGCCGGCCAGCTTTCGGGTGTCCCCGAAGCCGCCCATCTCGAGGACGGCGCCGAAGCCGAAGCCGATGGCCCCGAACACGAGGGCGAAGGCGACGGGGCCGAGCGATGCTGCGAGGTCGTAGGGAGCCATGTGCGTTTCCCTCAGGTCCAGAGCCGGCGGAAGAACCAGGCCACCGCGTAGGCGCTGGCGAAGATGGCCATCGCGAAGGCCCAGCTGCCCACGGAGAGCACGGCGCCTCCGGAGAGCGCCTGGCCGGAGGTGCACCCGCGGGCCATGCGGGCGCCGTACCCCATGATCAGGCCTCCCAGGATCGCGAAGCCCCAGCGTGCCTGCACGGAGATGCGCGGTCCCTTGCGGGTCTCGAGCTTCACGCGCCGGTTCACGAGTCCCGAGACGAAGCCGCCCAGGATCGTGCCCACCAGCATGTAGACGCCGTAGTGCGCCCAGGGACTCCGCGCGCCTCCCGCCATCTCCGCGAAGTAGGCGACCCGGTCCACGTGGCCGGGGGCGAAGAGGTCGAGGACGCCGGTCTGCACGCGGCTCATCGCCGCGGACGCTCCCAGCCCTCCTCCGGTGATGAAGAAGCTCAGGAAGAGGACGACGCCGAGCAGCGTGCCGGCGACGTAGGGGTTGACGTAGGGCCGGGGTTCCCGGTTCGTGCTCATCGCTCGGCTCCTTCCGGCACGGGCGCGTCCTGGTCGACGTGCTGGTAGCCGGTGATCATCGACTTCAGGTGGTCCGTGGGCGTACGGCCCGTGGAGACCAGGTAGACGTGCAGGACGAAGAAGGTGAGGAACATCCACGCCCCCAGGTTGTGGATCGGCGCGACGTAGTGGAGCCCGCCCACGGCGTTGGCGACCGCCGGCAACTTCCCCACCGCCCAGATGAGGGCGCCGGTGACGATCTGGAGCGGGAAGAGCACGTTGAGCAGCGCCAGGTAGGTCACCTGCTGCAGCGGGTTGAGCTTCTGGCCGGCGGCGTTCCTCGGATGGGACTCCCCGTAGAAGATGCCGCGCGCCTGGTACGTCATGTGCTCGAAGGCGTTCGCCAGGAAGCCCTTCGGGTGCGGGATGAAGTTGCGGATGGCCGCCGTGGTGAGGTGGTAGAAGAGCGCGAGGAAGGCGTTCACGATGAGGACGACGGCGAAGGCGTTGTGGATCGCCACCGAGGTGGTCAGGTCCATCACGTTCCACTTCCCGGTGCCGTGCACCTCGAGCCCCGTCGCGATCAGGACGATGCCGCTCAGGGCCATGGTCCAGTGCCAGAGCCGCTCGTAGCGTCCGAAGACGTACTCCTTGTCCCCGGCCGGATGCTCGACGTGGCTCCGCTTCCGCCGGAGGGCGAAGCGCAGGCCCGCGTGGACGGTGGTCGCCAGCAGCACGGCCAGGAAGATCAGGAAGCCGACGCGGTTGGTCCAGGCCTGCCGGGAATGACCGAGAACGTGGAGGCTTCCCGGCGCCGCCTCGCGATCCCGCTGCAGGAGGAGCCCGCCACCCGCGGAGGGAGCGATGAGCCCCTCCAGGGCGACGCGGGAACCGTCCGGCGGCCTCGGGGCGCTTCCCCCGGGCAGGTAGGACGCGACCACGTAGTCGTCCGCGAGCCGCGAGTCCTCGGTGTGGCAGGCGTTGCAGTCCTTCAGGGCGCGGTCGCGCGTGGAGATGCCGTGGGCGAGCGGGTGGACGTCCAGGTTCCCCACCACCACGGGATCCTCGACTCCCAGGGCGCGCAGGCGCGCCGCGATGAGGTCCGTCTTCTGGGGCGTGTCGAGCCGGAGCTCCAGGTCGTCGAGCCGCCCGTTCCGGTCGGCGTCGAAGGCGGCGACCACCTCCGGAGCGTACGCGCCCCCCTCGATCCAGGCGCGCGCCACCGTCGCGAACGGAACGTCGGCGCCGTCAGACCGGGAGACCCAGCGGTACCGGCTGACGAGGTTCACGGGCGCGACGCGGCGCACGCCATCCGACTCGACGCGCTCGACGAGGAGCGGCTTCAGCGGCCGGATGGTGGCCGTGTTCAGCGTGTCACCGGGTCGCCGATCCACGTTGCGGTAGCGGACGACCGGGCCACCCAGGGAGGTGACCGCCGTGGCGTCCACCATCTCCGCCGCAGGGCCCATGAGGCCGGAGGCGTGGCACACGGCGCAGGCGAGCACCGCCATGTGGCGCTCTCGGTAGGGCAGGAAGGCGTGGGCCTTGAGCGGGTCGTGGCATCCCCGGCAGTCCTGCTCGGCGAGGCGGTGGTCGGGGCGGACCAGGAACTCGGCCTGGGTCTGCCGGCGGGGATCGGCCGTGAGGTACCGCAGCGATCCCTGCTTGCCGTCGGTCCGCGCGGGGCTGTTCCGCGCGTAGTGGCAGGCGATGCAGTCCACCAGCTTGGCCGCGTGGACGTCCCACGGCACCGCGAGGGACTCCTTGCCCTCCAGGTCCAGGAAGGAGTCGCTCATCCGCTGCGCGGCCACGATGGCACCCTCTCCCCGGGTGAGGGACCAGGTGCGTCCCGGCCCCGGCGCCGCCTCGAAGGCCGCCGGGATGGTCACGGCCGAGCCCACGTCGAGCACGAGGCCGTGGCACCCTGCGCAGTTCGCGGCGCGTGGGGTGCCGATCCGGATCGACTCCCTGCGGAGCTTTCCCTCGGCGTCGAGCCGCTCCGGCCGGATGTCCAGCCGGGCCTCGCTCACGTGGCACTGGACGCAGGTCGCAGCCGATCGGGGCGCCTTGTGATCGGTGTGCGCCGCGATGTAGACCGCGTCGTGGCAGGCGCCGCAGGTCTTGTCGGCGTTCATCTCCTCCGCCGTGCGGACCTTCTTGCCGGCCGCGTCGAGCGGGGCGAAGGCGGGGTGGATCGGATTCACTCCCTGCTGCGCCGCCGCCGGGGCGGCCAGGACGAGGGAGAGGACGAGGACGAGGGGGCGGCTCACTGGCGACCTCCGGTCTTGATGGGGTCGGCTGCGTATCCGAGCGCCTTCCAGTCCATGCGCGACTTCTCGCCGTGGCAGTCGGTGCAGGCGAGCGCCTTCTCCTTCGTCGAGACCATGTGGGAGAGCGGCCAGTACATCTCGGTCGGCGCGAAGCCGTACTTGCCGCTGTAGGGGATCTTCGAGGCGACCGAGCCGAGCCGGAAGGCGCTCTCCCAGTCGAAGGTGGTCCAGTACCCGCCCGTCCCGCCGGTGACCGGAGGGAAGAGGTAGTTGAACCCCGCGTCGTAGGGCTGCTTCCCCCGGTGGATCTTGAAGGGCCAGATCTTGGCCTTGGGGTCGTCGATGGAGCCCAGCGGAGGGTTCAGCGCGGTGACCTTCCTGGGGTCGATCTTGTCGCCGAGCAGGTAGCGCCCGCCGGTACCGTTGAACCAGCGGTACTCGGGAACGGCGGCCTGCTCGTAGGCGAACTCGCCCTTGATCTTGAGATAGCTGTGGGTGTCGTCCTTCCGCGTCGGGTCGCCCGCCTTGCTCCAGTCCCACCACGCCTTGGTGGGCAGCTTTCCGGCGAACTCCGGGATGTGGCAGGTCTGGCAGGCGACCGACTTCACGTGGGTGTCCACCCGGGCATCGGTGTGCTTGTGGCCGGCGTGGCAGTCGGTGCAGGCGACGCCGTGGGAGTCCTCGACGCCCACGGAGAACGACCGGCCCTGGATCTGGTGGTCGGGTGCCTTGTGGCAGTCCACGCAGAGGAAGCCATGCCGTCCCATGTGGACGTCCTCCTCGTCGAACGGATGCGCGAGCGACGAGTCGATGTCCCCGTGCTTCACGCCCTGCCCACCGCCGCCGTAGGCATGGCAGCCGAGGCAGTTCTCGCGCTGGGGCGTCCCGACCGAGCGAGCCGCGGCGACGAGGTCGGTCTCCTTGGTGGGGATGCCGTACATCCCCTTCACGTACGTCCCGGTGCGCTCGTGGCAGACCAGGCAGTCGACGTTCTCCGCCTTCGTGAAATCGAAGCTGTCGTCGGCCCAGCCGTATCCGGCGTGGCACTTCGTGCAGGTCTTCTCGTTGCCCCGGTTCACCAGGCAGAAGTTGTTGAGCAGGTTCTTCTTGCCGATGCGGGTCTTTCCCTCGTGGCCCGGGACCACCACCTCGTCCCCCAGCCACTGCCAGTGCGAGCTCTTCATCACGTGCGCCGCGTCCGGGTGGCAGCCGAGGCAGGAGCGGGTCACGGCCTGGGGACCGTCGAACTTCGCCGGGGTCACCGGCGCGTGGTCGAAGTGCGGGCGGCTGCGCTTCGAGAATTCCGGGGCCAGCGGGGGCGCGGCCGGGGGGCGTTGCACCGCCACGGCGATGCCGACCACGGCCGCGGCGGCGGCGAGGAACAGGGTTCCGATGAGGAGATACTTTTTCGTCACGGGGGGTCCAGTCGAGAGAGGTTGCGGCGCGCTGTTCGCATCCACCCCGATGCGTGAGACGTGCCTGGAACACGATTCACGTACTTTCGAGCAGTTGGGTACAATTCGCGATCCGATTGACACGAATCGTCTCGTCTCGTAGATACGTTTCGTATCAGAAAGGGTGACACGTGACGTCTCTCGATACCCCCGATGGAGGGCTCTCCTGCGAGGTGGGTTCGCCCGAGCAGGCGCGGGCCTTCTCCGCGGTCAACGCGGCCTTCGGGTCGCTCGGGCGCATCTGCATGGCGCTCGACGGAGACTTCCGGATCCGGTACGCGTCCGAGCTCCTCGAGACCCTGCTCGGCCCGGAGGCGGCGGCGCAGCTCGTCGGGCTCTCCGTCGAGTCCCTGCTCGGGTCGGAGCTCTTCGGGCTCGACGGGCCGCTCCGCCAGGCCCTCCTGGCTGGCGAGAAGCGCGAGGGCTGGCGCGCCGTGCTCCACGTCGCCCACGGGCCAGCGCGCCTGGTGTCGGTTTCGGCCGCCCCGCTGATCCGGGACCGGCTCGGGGTCTGCGACCCGGCGGCCCTCTACCTGGTCGTGGTCCGGCCGGAGGACGAGTCGGGCGTGGAGGAGGGTGGCCCGGTGGCCGGGTTCGGGCTCATCGCGCGCTCGCCCGCCATGACGCGGGTCTTCCGGATGATCGACGTGCTCCAGCACAGCGAGTCGACGGTGCTCGTCACCGGGGAGAGCGGAACGGGCAAGGAGGTGATGGCCCGCACCATCCACGCGCACTCCCCGAGAAAGTCGGGCCCGTTCGTGGCGGTCAACGCCGCCGCCCTGCCCGGCGAGCTCCTGGAGAGCGAGCTCTTCGGCCACGTGCGCGGCGCGTTCACCGGGGCGGTCCGCGACCGGGCCGGCCGCTTCGAGGCCGCCGAGGACGGGACCCTCTTCCTCGACGAGGTGGGAGACGTCCCCCTTCACCTCCAGGTGAAGCTGCTGCGCGTGCTCCAGGAGCACACCTACGAGCGGGTCGGCGACAGCCAGACCCGGAGGACCAACGCCCGGATCATCGCCGCCACGAACAGGAACCTGCGAAGGCTGGTCACCGACGGGCGCTTCCGGGAGGACCTCTACTATCGCCTCCGGGTCTTCCCCATCGAGCTGCCGCCGCTGCGGAGCCGGCGCGAGGACATCGAGCCGATGACCCGGCTCCTCCTCGCCCGCGTCGGTTCGCGGACCGGGCGCGCCCTTCGTCTCTCTCCCGAGGCGGTCCGGGTGCTGCTGTCCTACGACTGGCCGGGGAACGTGCGGGAGCTGGAGAACGCCCTCGAGTTCGCTGCGACCGTCTGCCGCGGCCAGACGCTGCAGCCCGAGGACCTGCCTCCGGAGATCGCCCCCGCCAGCGCGCTCCTGGCCCCCGAGGAGTCCGAACCTGCTCCGGCCCGGACCCGGCCCGTCGCTTCATCCTTGCCGACGGAGGACCACGAGCTCCGCTCGGCGCTCGACCGGAACCGGTGGAACCGGGTGGAGACCGCACGGTCGCTGGGGGTGAGCCGCAGCACGCTGTGGCGGCGGATGCGCGCCGCCCGGCTCACCTGACCGCGCGGGTCAGCGCGTGTACCGGGTGAAGACCATGTCGGTCGCGGTCGCCTGGGAGTGGCAGGCCGCACAGCTCGCGGCGTCGATCGCGTTGGGCTTTCCCGTGGGATCGAACGACGCGAAGCGCCACCCGCTGGTGGCCTTGGCCCTCGCGTCCTTCACCTGGACCACGTCCCGCTGCTTCGCCCCGGCC
>DAIEMM010000229.1 GCA_027349605.1 Anaeromyxobacteraceae bacterium | reverse complement strand
GACACCGCCGAGGCCAAGATGGCCATCATGCGGGACGCCGGGATCGTGGTTTGCGAGTCGCCGTCCACCCTGGGCCGGGCGATGAAGGACCTGCTGGCGGGGCGCAAGTCGCCGGCGAAGGAGCCGGTTCCCGCGTCCAAGGCGGCCCCCCGGGCGACGGGGAAGGCCGTGTCGAAGCCAGCGGCGAAGCCCGCTCCCCGGGCCGCCCGCCCGGCCAGGCCGGCCCCGAAGGCGCCCGTCGGCAAGAAGAACCCCAAGCGTTGACGAACAGGAGAGACAAATCATGGCGATCGAGAGGACGTTTTCCATCATCAAGCCGGACGGGGTCGAGAAGGGCGTCATCGGCCGCGTCATCGCCCGCTTCGAGGCGGTCGGCCTGAAGCCCGTGGCCATGAAGCTGAAGCGGCTCTCCCAGGCGGAGGCCGAGGGCTTCTACGCGGTCCACCGCGCCCGGCCGTTCTTCGCCGACCTGGTGAAGTCGATGACCGCCGGGCCCGTGGTGCTCATGGTGCTCGAAGGGGAGGGCGCCATCGCCAAGAACCGCGAGGTCATGGGCGCGACCGACCCGAAGAAGGCGGCTCCCGGCACCCTCCGCGCCGATTTCGCCACCGACATCGAGAAGAACACCGTGCACGGCTCGGACGCTCCGGAGACCGCAAAGGTCGAGATCTCCTACTTCTTCCCGGAGATCGAGGTCCACGCCTACGAGTGGAAGGACAAGCGCTAAGTACCCAGTATCACTCGCGTTGCAGCGATGCGCCCCGCCCGGGACAGCCCGGAGCGGGGCGCGCCGCTATACGGAAGGGCACGTGCTGGGAGCTCCTACATGGGAATGGTTGGCCGGGGCGGTGGTGGTCCTCGGCTCGGCGGCCGCATCTGCCTCGGAGACGGCGCTGACCGCCCTCGGTGAGCTCCGGGCGCGGCAACTCGTCGATTCGGGAGGGCGGCGCGCCCGCCTCATGCGGGTCTGGGTGGAGCATCCGGAGCGGGTCCTCTCCTCCATCCTGGTCACCAACACTCTCCTCAACATCGGCGGTGGCGTGCTCGCCGGGGAGATCGCCGCGGGGGTGGCCACAGCCCGCGGCTTCTCGCAGGCCACCACGCTCGGCGTCGCCACCGCGGTCGCGACGGTGGTGATCCTCTTCGCCGGGGAGGTGGTCCCGAAGACGCTCGCCAAGCGCCACCCGGTCCGGTTCTCCCTGGGCCTCATCCCGTTCGTGAGCGCGATCTCCTGGGTGCTCTGGCCGGTGTCGATGGGCCTGGTGCGCGCCACCCACGCGCTCATGCGCCTCTTCGGTGGGGGGCAGATCCCTCCCGGCCCGGCGGTCACCAGCGAGGAGATCGAGTACATCATCGAGATGGGCACCCGCGAGGGGGTGCTCGACGAGGTGAAGGAGGAGTTGCTCAACAGCGTCCTCGAGTTCGCCGACCGCGTGGTGAAGGAGGTCATGGTCCCCCGGACCCGCATGGTGGCCCTCGACCGCGATGCGCCGCGCGACGAGATCGTCCGGGTGGTGACCGGGAACCCCTTCAGCCGCATGCCGGTCTACGAGGGCTCGGCCGACAACATCGTCGGGATCCTCATGGTGCGGGACATCGTCCTCGAGGTGGCGCGCGGCCCGGGCCCCATCCCCTGGGACCGGGTCCTCAAGCCGGCCTTCTTCGTCCCGGAGCAGATGAAGGTTTCGCGGCTCCTGAAGGAGATGCAGCGGCGCAAGACCCACCTGGCCGTGGTGGTCGACGAGTTCGGCGGGACGAGCGGCGTCGTCACGCTGGAGGACGTCCTCGAGGAGATCGTCGGGGAGATCCAGGACGAGGGGGACGCCGAGTCGGCGCAGGTCAAGACGGTGGGCGCCGGGCTGTGGATGGCGGATGCGGCGGTGCCGCTCCGGGAGCTGGAGGAATTCCTCGACCGGGAGACCGGCGTCGAGCCCGGGGAGCGGGGCGGGCTGCGCTTCCCGGACGAGGGGGACTACGAGACGCTTGGCGGGTTCGTCACCGCCACCGCGGGGCGCGTCCCGGCGGTCGGCGCCCACGTCGACCTGGACGGCTTCCGCTTCACGGTCCGCGGCGCCGACGATCGGCGGGTGACCCGGGTGGAGATCGCCCGCCGGGATCCGGTCGCGGTGGCGGTCGAGGGGGGCTGACCGTGGAGCCGTCCCTGCCCGATCTGCGGTCGCTTTCGCGAGGCGAGATGGACGGGCTCGTGGCCCGGCTGGGCGAGAAGCCCTACCGCGCGCGCCAGATCTTCCGCTGGCTGCACCAGAAGGGCGCGGCCACCCTGGACGAGATGAGCGACCTCCCGGCTGCGCTCCGGGAGCGGCTCGGCGCGGAGCTGCGTCTCGACGTGCTGGCCCGCGCCGAGGAGCGCCGGTCCGTCGACGGGACCATCAAGTGGACCTGGCGCACCCAGGACGGGAAGCTCATCGAGTCGGTGTACATGCCCGAGCCGGGCCGGAAGACGCTCTGCGTCTCCACCCAGGCCGGGTGCGCGGTGGGCTGCACCTTCTGCATGACGGGAACCATGGGGCTTTCCCGCAACCTCACCGCCGGCGAGATCGTCGACCAGGTCTCCCGGGTCAACCGGCGGCTCCTCGAGCTGGGGGAGGGCGCCCCGCCGCGCCCCCTCACCAACCTGGTGTTCATGGGGATGGGGGAACCCCTGCACAACTACGCGAACGTCAAGGCAGCCCTCGACGTGCTCCTCTCGGAGGACGGGCCGAACTTCTCGAACCGTCACGTCACCGTCTCGACGTCCGGGATCGTCCCCGAGATGCGGCGGTTCGGCGAGGAGACCGACGTGAAGCTCGCGGTCTCCCTGAACGCCACGACCGACGAGGCTCGCAGCGCCCTCATGCCGCTCAACCGGCGCTGGCCGCTCGGGGAGCTGCTCGCCGCCTGCCGCGACTTCCCCATGAAGAGGGGGCGGCGCATCACCTTCGAGTACGTCCTGCTCGGTGGGGTGAACGACAGCGACGAGGACGCCGTCCGGCTCTCCCGCCTGGTGAAGGGCATTCCCGCCAAGGTGAACCTCATCCCGTACAACGAGAACCCGGGGCTGGGCTTCCGGGCACCCGACCCGGCCCGGGTCCAGGCCTTCCAGGACCGGCTCGTGGCCGCCAGCGTGACCGCGGTGGTCCGGCGCAACCGGGGGAGCGACATCGCGGCGGCCTGCGGCCAGCTGGCGGCCGAGGGAGGACCCGGGGACCCGCGCCGCCGGGAGCGGGCGGGAACGGCGACGTTGACCGGCCGTGGTTCCGCGGGGTAGAGCACCGCTCCATGGCTCTTCTCGCGGTGGGTTCGGTGGCGCTCGACTCGCTCCAGACGCCCTTCGGCGTCCGCGAGGACGTGCTGGGGGGATCGGCGACCTACTTCTCGACGGCGGCGAGCTTCTTCGCCCCGGTCCGGGTCGTGGCGGTGGTCGGGGAGGATTTCCCGCAGGTCCACGTGGACTTCCTGCGCGGGCGCGGCGTGGACGTCTCCGGGCTGGAGCGCCGCGCCGGCCGGACCTTCCGCTGGTCGGGGAGGTACGAGTTCGACCTGAACCAGGCCCACACCCTCGACACCCAGCTCAACGTCTTCGCCGACTTCCGCCCCGAGCTGCCGGAGGCCTTCCGCGACTCCAGCCACGTGTTCCTCGGAAACATCGATCCGGAGCTGCAATTGCGCGTGCTCGACCAGGTGCGCGCTCCCCGCATCGTCGCCGCCGACACCATGAACTTCTGGATCTCCTCGAAGCGCGCGACCCTGCTCGAGGTCCTTCGCCGCGTCGACCTGCTCTTCGTGAACGACGCCGAGGCGCGGCAACTGGCCGGGGAGCACAACATCGTCAAGGCGGCGCGGGCCATCCTGGCGTTCGGTCCCCGTGCCGTGGTGGTGAAGCGGGGGGAGTACGGTGCGCTCTTCTTCTCCGGGACCGAGGTCTTCGCGAGCTCCGCGTACCCGCTGGCCGAGCTCTTCGACCCCACCGGCGCCGGGGACAGCTTCGCCGGGGGGTTCATGGGATACCTGGCCCGCTCCGGCTCCCTCGAGATCCCGGCCATGCGTCGCGCCATCGTGGTGGGGAGCGTGCTGGCCAGCTACGCGGTCGAGCGCTTCAGCCTCGACCGGCTCCGCGACCTCGGACCCCACGAGATCCGGGCCCGCTACGCCGAGTTCCGCAGGCTGGCCCATTTCGACGACCTCGACGTGGACGTCCTGCCGGTGGCCCCCCGACCCTGACGATGCGCATCGCCATCCTCAGCGATGTCCACGCCAACCTCGAGGCACTCACCGAGGTGGAGCGGACGATCGCCGGGAGGCGGGTGGACCTGGTCGCGTCGCTGGGGGACGTGGTCGGTTACGGGGCCAGTCCCAACGAGTGCTGCGACATCCTCCGGCGCCTGGCGGGAGTGGCGCTGCTCGGCAACCACGACGCCGCCGTGACCGGCCGGATGGACTACGCGTTCTACTACGACGCCGCCCGCCACGCCCTCGACTGGACCGCCGGCGTGCTCGACCCCGGGCACCGCGCATGGCTGGCGGGGCTGCCCTATTCCGAGCGCCTCGGCGACGTGGGCTTCAGCCACGGGTCCCCGCTCCAGCCGGAAGCCTACGACTACATCCTGGCGAGCGAGCAGGCGGCCGAGCTCATCCCCGTCGTGGACAGCCTGCCGCGGGTGACCTTCATCGGCCACTCCCACCTCACCAAGGTCTTCGCGCTCCAGGCCGGGAGCGAGGTGGTCGAGGTGTCGGGACGCAAGTTCCGGCTCCGGAAGGGCTACAAGTACGTGGTCACCGTGGGTGCGGTCGGACAGCCGAGGGACTACGACAACCGCGCCTGCTTCGTCGTCCACGACACCGAGGAGGCCAC
>DAIEMM010000228.1 GCA_027349605.1 Anaeromyxobacteraceae bacterium | reverse complement strand
CCGCGGAGTCCCACCATTCGGTCCCGGATGCCGGGCCGGTCACTCCGATCGGGATGTGGGCCGCGATGATCATGAGCTGGTTCGCGGCCTGTCCGGCGTCGAGCTCCTTCTGGAGCCAGGCCCAGCGGTTCGCGTCGAGGTACCCGTGCCCGTGGATGTCCTTCGAGCCGTCGGACTCCGACTGCGTGTCGTCGAGGACGATCACCTTGAGCGGCACGCCTGGATTCGGCAGGAAGCTGTAGCAGGCGAAGCCCTCCGGCTGGCCCGGCTCGACGAGCGCGAATCCGTGACCGACCGGGTTGGACGTGGTGTCGAAGAACTCCTGGATCCACTCCGTCCTGAGGAGGGAACGGCGGCCGGGATCGGCCACCACCTTGGGCGGGCTGTCGAAGTACCCGACCGGCCCGGCACCGGTGATCGCGCCGGTCTGCGAGCTGCCGTCGAACACCCCCTGGTAGTACCGGGCCGGAGACACCGGAAGCACCGGGTTCCTCAGGTTGTCCATGTTGGCGACCCTCGGGAAGTTCGGAGGCCAGGGGACGAGGGCGTCCGGGGTCGCCCAGACCGTGTCGGCGAGGTACGACGCGGCGAGCCCGAGCGACGGGTCCACGTGGACGGGGAACGACCCGATGAGGAAGTGATCGTGGTTTCCGATCGCCTGGTAGAACGGGATCGTCCTGTCGAGCCCCGCCGCCTGGTACGGCATCTGGTAGTCGACCGTGGTGGCTCCGAGGTGGGCGCCCGAGCTCGGGGTGATCCACCGTCCGTCGATGACGTCGATGTACCACCGGAGCTCGTTGTACGACGTGCTGTTGGCCGCGTCGCCGAGGGAGAGCCCGAAGTCGAAGGGGGCCTGCCCGTGAAGGGCGTTCACCGTCTGGATCGCCGCGTCGAGGACCTGGGTCGTGTAGGCCATGACAGGCGAGTAGATGGAGGTGTTGCTGCCCGAGAAGGTCGCGTCCTCCTGCTGGAGGTGGATGAGCTGGTTCGGCGCCTCCTCGTCGGTGATGTGGATGTCGGAGATCGTGAAGAAGCTGGCGAACTGCCGGATCCGGGGGAGCGAGCTCGGGACGTAGTGGGCCGGCATCAGGTCGGTGCGCGGGACGACCGGTAGCCCCACGGAGCTGTACGTCCAGGCGCCGTAGACCGGGTCGAAGTTGCCGTAGCTCTGGACCTGGTCGAGCTCGGTCTTGTAGAGGCCGGTGGTCGAGTTGGGGCCGGGCGGCTGCACTGGAAGGGGGAACCTGAGCACCCGGCTGGTCGTCTTCACGACGGTGGAGTCTACCGGGTAGGTCGGGGTCCTGGTGGCACTGCCGCCGCTCGTGCAACCGGCGGCCGACGCCGCCACGCCGATGAACGCGATGGCTGCAACGAGGCGCCTCGTCGAAGGGTCGTTTCCCATGGTGTCTCCGCTGGTTGGCCTCGAGGGTCGAGGCGCGTGGCCAGCCGCTCGCACTTCGTGCATCGGCGACGCCAGCCCCTGCGACTCCAATCGACCGTCGTTGCTCGATCCGAGCACTTTCCGCACGACGACGCGGGAACCCAGGGTGCTGGAAGAACCACCCTCGGGACCCGGCGGGGACGCGCTGCGAACCTCCCCTGCCGCACCCGGGCGAGCTACCGGGTTATCCTCACCCACGCCAGGCCTCCTCCATGGACAGGGTGGCCTTGCGCCCCGCCATGACTCCGAGCACGCCGCCACTTTCCGCCTGTCCCCTCAGGACCCAGGACAAGCTTCGCTACGCCGATACCGATCGGCAGGGTCACGTGAACAACGCGGTCTTCGCCACGATGCTCGAGACGGGCCGCGTCGAATTGCTCCATGCCGCCGACGGGCCTCTTCACGACGCTGGATGCTCCTTCGTCATCGCCAGCCTGCATCTCGATTTTCACGGCGAGATCACCTGGCCGGGGCAGGTGGACATCGGCACCCGCATCGCGACGATCGGCAAGAGTTCGCTGATCCTGGATCAGGCCTTGTTCCAGGGCGACCGATGCGCGGCGACCGCCAGGACCGTGATCGTGCACGTGAACGACGGCAGTCGTCGTTCCCAGCCATTGAGCGAGGCGCCATGACCGAGGTGACCGCATGAACCGTCTCCCCGACTTCCGGTTGGAGGTCTTCTTCAGCCGGTGGGAGTTCGCCGCCCGGCACGTGCTGACTGCCTCGGATGCCCAGAGCATGAGCCTGCGCGAGTTGCTGGCGATGGGGACGGACGAGGACCGCATGGCCTTCGAGCGGATCACGCTGGGCTACGTTCCCACCTGGGGCGGGGACGAGCTGCGCCAGGCCATCGCGGCGACGTACGCGAACCTGCGGCCCGAGGACGTCCTTGCCTTCGCCGGCGCCCAGGAAGGGCTCTTCTGGCTCCTGTAGGAGGCGGCCGGCCCGGGCGACCACGTCCTCCTCACCGTGCCCGGCTACCCGTCCATGGAGTCGCTCGCCCTGGCCACGGGCGCCGAGGTGACCGGACTGGCGCTCACCCCGGAGGACGGCTGGGTCCTCGACCTGGACCGGCTCGAGCGCGCCCTGCGGACGAACACCCGGCTCGTCGCCGTCAACTTCCCGCACAATCCGTCCGGCGCGGTACCCGATGCCTCCACCTTCCAGGCCCTGGTGGATCTCTGCGACGCGCGTGGCATCCGCCTCTTCTGCGACGAGGTCCACCGCGGCCTCGAACTCGACCCGGCGCGGCGCCTGACCCAGGTGGCGGATCTCTCCCCGACGGCGGTTTCCCTCAACGTGACCTCCAAGTCCTACGGCCTGCCGGGACTGCGGGTGGGCTGGCTGGCGAGCCGGGACCGGGCGCTCCTGGCGCGCCTGGAGCGGCGCAAGCACTACACCTCCATCTCCAACTCCGGTCCCGGCGAGTTCCTGGCCGCCCTGGCTCTCCGGCACGGCGAGGCCATCCAGGCCCGGAACCGCGAGATCGTCCGGGGCAACCTTTCCCTCTTCGACGCCTTCTTCGCCCGCTGGGCGGAGCTGTTCGACTGGGAGCACCCACAGGGCGGCTGCATCTGCTTCCCCCGCTACAGGGGCGCAGACGGCGTGGAGGCCTTCTGCCAGGACCTGGTGGAACGCGCGGGCGTCCTCCTCGCCCCCGCCAGCCTCTTTCGCTCCAGCCTCGCAGACACGCCCACCGACCGCTTCCGCGTGGGGGTGGGCCGGTCGAAACCCGAACCGGCACTCGAGGCGATGCAGCGATTCCTGGAACGGCGGGGCGGCTAGAGTCGCCGTCCGGTCGCTAAGTCTTCCGCTCCCCGTCGACCCGCACCAAGATCACCGTGATGTTGTCGTCGCCGCCCCGCTCGTTGGCCAGGGCGATGAGCCGCTCCGGCGCCTCGGCGAGGCGCGTGCCGGTGGCGATCTCCAGGATCTCCGGATCGGTCACGAGGTTGGTGAGGCCGTCGCAGCAGAGGACGAGCGAGTCGTCCTTTTCGAGCTCGAGCCCCACCACGTCGACGAGGACGTCCTCCTCGAAGCCCACGGACCGGGTGATGATGTTCCGGAATCGGCTCTGGCGGGCCTCCTCCTCGGTGATGGCCCCGGCCTTCAACTGCTCGTTCACGAGGGAGTGGTCCTCGGAGAGCTGGAAGATCCGCCCGCCCCGGAGGAGATAGCAGCGACTGTCGCCCACGTGGGCCAGGAAGGCAGTGCGCCCGGCGACGAGGGCCGCCGTGACCGTGGTTCCCATGCCGCCCAGGGTGGGGTCCTCCTGCGCGGCACCGTAGATGGCCCGGCATGCGGCCTCGACCGCGAGGCGGAGCACCGAGGGGAAATTGGCGGCGTCCTCGGCAGTGGGGGAGGAAAAGCTGGCCGGCGAGGCGGCGCGCGCGGCGCGGATGCGCTCCTGGATGGTCTTGACGGCGATGGCCGAGGCGGTTCCCCCACCGGCATGACCGCCCATCCCGTCGGCGACGACGAAGAGCGCCGTCTCCAGGTCGACCAGGAGGGCGTCCTCGTTGTGCTCGCGGCGCCGCCCGACGTCCGTGGCGCCCCGGGCTTCGATGGAAAATGGAGGTGGGGAGGCCACGAGCGGCGCGGATGGTAGCCTCGTCCTCCAGCGCGGGTCAACGACGGGGATTCCCTTCACGCGCGCGCCACCGCCCCTCGCGTCCGGGCCGGCCGGACCGGCACGCGGGAGCCGGGCCGGGTGGCGCGACGATCCGTCGCACGGGCGGCGGCGATGAGCGCTGCGGCGTGCTCCAGCGCCGAGGCCGTGACGGTCTGTCCGGCCAGCATCCGGGCCACCTCCGCGCGCCGTTCCCCCTCGGCCTCGAGGGGGACGACCCCGGTCGTGGTGCGGCCACCGGCCACCCGCTTCTCGACCCTCGCGTGGCGGTCGGCGAAGGCTGCCACCTGGGGAAGGTGCGTGACGCAGATGACCTGGTGGTCGCGGGCCACGTCGGCAAGCGCCCTCCCCACTGCCTCGGCCACCGCTCCCCCGATGCCGGCATCGACCTCGTCGAACACGTAGGAGCGAACCGGATCGGCGCGCGAGAGGGCGCGCTTCACCGCGAGCAGGACCCGGGAGAGCTCCCCACCGGAGGCCACCCGGGCGAGCGACCGGGGAGGCTCCCCGGGGTTGGGGGCGATGAGGATCTCCGCCGTCTCCGCCCCGGTTGCAGCGAGCCTTTGCCCTCCCGCCTCGATGGAACCGCCCGGGTCGGAGAAGGCCACCTCGACCCGGCAGCGCGACATGGCGAGCCCTTCGAGCTCCTCGGCGACTGCCCGGCAGAAGGCCTGGGCCGCCTTGCGCCGCTCCCGTCCCAGCCCGGCCGCGAACGCGGCTGCCGCCCCGGCCTGCACCGCCACGGCCCGGGCGACCTCTGCGCGGCGGCCCTCCGCACCGGTGAGCCCGGCGAGCTCCCCCTTCATGGACTCGCGGCGAGCCAGGGCTGCTTCCAGGCTTCCACCATGCTTGCGGGCGAGCCCACGCAAGGCCGCGATGCGGTCGTCGACCTCGACGAGGCGACCGGGGTCTCCGCCCATGGCGCCGGCATAGCGGGAGAGGGACCGCCCGGCCTCCTCGACCTCTGCTGCCGCGGATCGCAGGAGCGCGACCGTCTCCTCGAGCCGTGGGTCGAGACCGGAGGCCTCCTGCAGCACCCGGAGGGCCTGCCCGATGCGCTCGGAGGCGCTCCCCTCCTCGCCGTAGGCCAGCGCCTCGGCCCCCCGGGCCGCCTCGGCCAGCCGGGCTGCCCCGGAGAGGACCTTTCGCTCCTGCTCGAGCCGGGCGTCCTCCCCCGGAACGGGGTCGACCGACTCGAGCTCGTCGATCTGGAACGCGAGGTAGTCCGCGCGGCGGGCCCGCTCGCCCTCGTCGTCGGCGAGCGCCCGTTCCTCGCGCACCATGGCGGAGAGCGCCTCGAAGGCCTCCCGGTACCGGGCACGGAGCCCCCCGGGCGCCGCGGCTCCCGCGAAGGCGTCGAGGAGGTCGAGGTGGGTTCCGGCGTCGAGCAGCGAGACGTGCTCGTGCTGGCCGGTGACGTCGACCACGCCCCGCAGCGCTCCCTCCAGGATGGCCACCGTGCAGAGGGTTCCGTTCACGAAGACCCGGCCCCGGCCGGCCCGGGACACCACCCGCCGCACCAGCAACTCGGCGAGCCCGTCGCCCGAAGCGTCTCGCGCGGGGATGCCGGACGCCTCGAGGCGGGCCAGCGCGGGGTGGTCGGTGGGAAGCTCGAAGAGCGCCTCGACGGAAGCCTCCTCGGCGCCCTCCCGGAGGACGTCGGCGCTCATCCGGCCGCCCAGCACGAGGTGCAGGGCGCCCACCAGGAGCGACTTGCCCGCCCCGGTCTCCCCGGTGAGCACGTTGAGGCCCGGGCCGAACCGGACCTCCACCTGGTCCACCACTGCGAAGCCGGTGATCCGCAAGGTCGTCAGCATGTGGGGAGTTTGCCATCGCCCCCTGACACTGCGCAAGCTTGGGCGCACGCCCGGGTTGAGGGATTTCCGTAGTGGTTGATCGGGCTTGGGCGATGCTGGCAGGAGATTCGCGGGGTTGACGAAGGGCAGTGATCGGCCGCCGGAGAGGGCTGCCCGTTCGTGTTCGCGAAGATCGACAGGG
>DAIEMM010000226.1 GCA_027349605.1 Anaeromyxobacteraceae bacterium | reverse complement strand
GCAAACTTCTCGCATGCGGCTGGTGACACCGCAAGTTGCGACGCGTCATGACCCCGGACGGGTACCTTTCTCTTGATCTGGGGCAATTCCTGGCGCAAAACTTGACGATTGCACCCGCACAGGGCCTCGGTCCTGCCCGGTCCCTTTCCGGGTTGCTTCCGCTCTCCGTGAGGATGAACCTTCACGGCGGGCGTTCCCCTTGTCCGGGCGTCGCGCCGGGTGGTACGACCCTCGGTCCACCTCGACACACGGAGGTTTCATGTTCCCATCGATTCGCTTCCTGGCCGCTGCAGCGATCGCGCTGCTGGCCCTGCCCACCCTCTCCGTCGCCGAGACCGTCAAGATCGGCGCCGCCTTCTCCCTCACCGGAAACGCCGCAGCCTACGGCGCCCAGCAGAAGCACGGCGTCCAGGCCGCCATCGACGACGTGAACAAGAGCGGCAAGCTGAAGGGCATCACCCTGGAGCTCGTCCTCGAGGACGACGGCACCTCCAAGGAGCAGGGCATCGCGGTGTTCCAGCGCTTCATCAACCGCGACAAGGTGAGCGCCATCATCGGACCGACCCTCTCCACCACCGCCACAGCCGCCGACCCGATCGCCCAGCAGGGCAAGACCCCGGTGGTCGCGGTCTCCAACACCGCCGTCAAGGGCATCACCGACATCGGCGACTACGTCTGGCGCGTCTCGCTCACCGAGGCCCAGGTGATCCCGTCGGCCCTCCAGGCGGCCCGGGCCAAGCTCGGCTTCAAGAACGCCGCCATCCTGTACGGCAACGACGACGTGTTCACCAAGGGTGGATTCGACGTCATGAAGGCCTCGCTCGAGGCGGCCGGAATCCCCATCGCCGACATCCAGACCTTCGCCACCAAGGATCGGGACTTCAACGCCCAGCTCACTGCGCTCAAGGCCAAGAATCCCGACTTCCTCATGGTCTCCGCGCTGGTGGAACAGGCCGCCGCCATCGTCAGCCAGGCCCGCCAGCTGGGCTGGAACGTCCCCATCATGGGAGGCAACGGCTTCAACTCGCCCAAGCTCATGGCCAACGCCGGCCCGGCCGCCGAGGGCGTCATGGTGGGCACGGCCTGGAACAAGGCTTCCACCGACCCGGCCAACCAGAACTTCATCGCCGGCCAGAAGGCCCGCGGCAACGACCCCGACCAGTTCTGCGCCCAGGCCTACACCGGCGTGCTGGTCATCGCCGACGCCATCGCCCAGGCCGGGATGAAGGGCGGCCGCGACGACATCAAGGCCGGATTCGCCAAGGTGAAGGACCTGCCCACGCCGCTCGGCAAGTTCTCCTTCCTGCCCAGCCGCGACGGAAGCCATGCCGCCGCGGTCCAGATCGTAAAGGGCGGCAAGTTCGAGATCCTGCAGTAGCCCCGGGGACCGCGCCGCGTGGGCCAGCAGATCGTCAACGGCCTGTTCCTGGGGAGCATCTACGCGCTCTTCGCGCTGGGGTACACGCTCGTCTTCGGCGTGCTCGACATCCTCAACCTCGCGCACCAGGCCGTCTTCATGATCTGCGCCTACGTGGCGCTGGTCCTCGTCGTCCACCTGCACATGCCCATGTTCGCCGCCCTCCCGGTGGCCGTGCTCGCCGGGGGGCTGCTGGGCATGGGGGTCGACCGGGTCGCCTTCAAGCCGCTTCGCGGCCGGAGCGACTCCAACATCGCCGGTCTCATCAGCTCCATCGCGCTCGCCACCATCCTGGAGGCCGCCGTCCTCCAGGTGTTCGGCCCGGACGTGGAGCGCTTCCCCTTCGGGACGGTGCCCACCCGCACCCTGCAGGTCGGCGGGGCGGTGGTCTCCGAGCTGCAGATCGTCATCATCGCCATCGCCGTCGCCATGCTGGCCGGCCTCACCTGGCTGCTCCGCCGCACGCGGCTGGGGCGGCGGATCCGCGCCGTGGCCGAGAGCCCCAAGGCGGCGCGGGTGCTGGGCGTCGACGTGGACCGGGTCATCTCCGCCTCCTTCTTCCTCTCCTCCGCGCTGGGGGCCGCGGCCGGCGTGCTCTTCGGCCTGGCCTTCAACAACGTGGCCCCCGACATGGGCCGCTCGGTGGAGCTGAAGGGGCTCGCGGTCATCGTGCTGGGGGGCATGGGCAGCATGCCGGGGGCGGCGCTGGCCGGCCTGGCGCTGGGGCTGCTCGAGGTATTCACGGTGGCCTGGATCGGCTCGTCCTACCGCGACGCGGTGGCCTTCGGGGTGCTCTTCCTGGTCCTGGTGCTGCGCCCGCGCGGCCTGCTGGGATCCGCCGCGCTCCGCGAGGCCTGAGCTTCCGTGTCCCTCGAATCGCTCCAGGACCTCTGGCTCACCTACCAGTCCACCGTGGCCTTCATCGGGCTGAACGGGCTCCTCGCGCTCTCGGTGTACACCACGCTGTCCTGCGGCCAGCTCTCGCTGGCCCAGGCCGCCTTCATGGCCATCGGCGCCTACGCCTCGGCCATCCTCACCTTCCACACCCAGGCCCCATTCGCGCTGAACCTGGCGGTGGCCACCCTGGCCCCGGCGCTGGTGGCCGTCCCGCTCGGGCTCCCGGTGCTGCGGCTCAAGGGGGTGTTCCTGGCCATCGCCACCATCGGCTTCGGCGAGGTGGTGCGCCTCTTCTTCGTGAACCTCGATTTCACGAACGGTGCACTGGGCCTGACCGCCGTGCCCCAGCGCACCTCGATCTGGATGATCTACGCCGCGCTGGCCGCCGCCCTCTTCGTCCTCTGGCGCATCCGCGGCTCGCGCATCGGCTACGCCCTCGAGGCCATCCGCGAGGACGAGCCGGCCGCCCGCACCATGGGCATCCACGCCGCCCGCTACAAGCTGTCCATGCTGGCGCTGGGGGCGTCCTTCGCCGGCCTGGCCGGGGCGCTCGAGGCCCACTACACCTTCATGGTCGCTCCCGGCACCTACTCATTCACCCGCGTGGTCGACATGCTGGTCTACGCGGTGGTGGGCGGCACCTCGGTCTTTTACGGGCCGGTGGTGGGCGCCACCTTCCTCACCGCGCTTCCCGAGGTGCTGCGCGAGATCTCCTCCCGCATCGGGCTCGCGCCCGGCCCCCTTCGCCTCTTCGTGAACGGTGCGGTGCTGCTGCTCGTCATCCTCTTCCTGCCCGAGGGCATCTCGTCGCTGCCCCGGCGGCTGCGCGCCTGGATGCGGTCGCGCCGGGAGGCCCATGCTGCTTAGCCTGCAGGGGGTCCGCCGCACCTTCGGCGGCCTGGCGGCGGTCGACGGGGCCTCTCTCGAGGTGGGCACGGGCGAGGTGCACGGCCTCATCGGCCCCAACTGCGCCGGCAAGACCACGCTCCTCAACCTGGTCTCCGGGCTCATCCCTCCCACCTCGGGCGCCATCGTTCTCGACGGGGAGCGCATCGACGGGCTGCCCAGCCACCTCGTCGCCGCCCGGGGCGTGACCCGCACCTATCAGAACATCCGGCTCTTCCCGGCGCTCACCGCGGCCGACAACGTGCTCGTGGGAGCGCACCTCAAGCGCGACGCCCCCCTCTGGCGCCGCATGCTCTTCCTCCCCTCGGCCGCCCTGGAGGAGAAGGCCGCGCGCGAGGCCAC
>DAIEMM010000224.1 GCA_027349605.1 Anaeromyxobacteraceae bacterium | reverse complement strand
TGCCGGGGCGTGAGGTGCAGGCTCGCAGCGGCGGCGGCGAGGCGTGGACCCGGATCGACGAAGCCCCCGACCTGCACGGCGAGGAAATGGGCCGGCGCGCCGGGCGCGGGGATGGGGGTGACGCGGAACGCGTTGCCGCGTCCACGCAAGCTGGCGAGCAGGCCCGACGCGACGAATGCGGGGGTGCGCTCGCTGGCGGCCTCCCCGGGCCGGTTGCCGAGGGCGATGCGACCGTCCTCCCAGACCACGAAGGCCGCCGTGGGGATCTCCTCGAGCGCGGCCGCGAGAGCGGCGGCCTCCACCGGATCGAGACGGGCGGGATCGGGAGCCGGGAGCTCGTATCCGCCGGAGAGGGTTGCGAAGTTGCTTCGGGACGGGACTCCGGTCAGTGCGGTCATCCGTCAGACCAAGAGCAAGCATCGGGCCATGCCCGGGGGACATGGAAAACCAGATACCTCCGGGGAGGGGCTCGCCAGGAATCCCCGGATTCACCCGTTCGGAAACGTTTGCGAACGGCTTCCGGTCGGCCTGGCGGGGAGATTCCCCGGGAGGTCGGCGTCCGTCCGGGTGGCGCGACGGATGCACTCCTCCGGGAAGGAAAGGACGTGTCCATGAAGATGTTCCAGAGAATTCTCGTCGTGATCGCACTCGCGCTCGGGGGCGGCACCGCGATGGCAGGAGAGAGGGCAGGAACGGTGCTCCGGATGGCGAGCGGTCAGGTGACCATCACCCTGGGCCTGCCCGTGGTGCTTCCGACGCTCGTCGTCGTGCAGCCCGGAGTGAGCGTGATCCCGGACCAGCCGGTCGAGGTCTTCTACACCGGGGGTTACTACTGGACGCGCCGGGACGCCGGCTGGTACCGCACCCGCGATCACAACGGCGGCTGGGCGCGGGTCGACGATGGCCGGGTCCCGGTCGTGATCGCGAGTTCGCCCCCCGGCAAGTACAAGAACTACAAGGGGCAGGGGCACGGGAATTCCGGAAAGGGCAATGGCAAGCCGGACCATCACGACAAGAAGGACAAGGGGCACGACTAGCGTGCCCCCTCCTCCTGGACGACGCTTCCTAGACCACGCGTCCTAGACGACGCGTCGTCCCTGGATGAGACGGACCCAGAGAACGAGCAGGATGACGACGATGGTCCAGAGCATGTTGACCCCCTTCGGGTTGGTTGCCCATTGGACAGGGCATCCGCCGTGCCGGCGGCAGCGGCTCCCGAAGCGGCCTCTTCCCATCGATTCACTCCCGGGGTGAACCCGGCGCCGCGTCCGTGAACGTTCGGCGACCGGTGGGGCCCCGGGTGCGGGAGCGGAGCCGTCCTGGCCTCCCGGGCAGGCCCCCTTTTTCCTCGGGGTGAGAAGCCGCCGCAATGGCGGGACCTTGGCGTGTTCCGGCGAGCGGGAAAGACGCAATCGAACGTTCGGGGGGGCGCGGCCGGGCGTTCGGGGCCCGAAGCGCCTATGATGGGGTTCACTCGAACCATCGACCTGGGCCGCACCGTGGACCCGAGCCTCCGTCCGAGAGGGTCCCCCCATGCGCACGAGCTCGAAACCATCCCCGCAGTCCCACAGGTCCACGTTCCCGATCGTCGGCGTCGGCGCCTCGGCCGGCGGGCTGGACGCCTTCCGGCAGCTCCTCGCCCAGGTCCCGTCGGGCTCGGACCTCGCGCTGGTGCTGGTGCAGCACCTCGAGCCCACGCGGGCGAGCCTCCTCAGCGACGCACTGGCCAAGGCGACCACCATGCCGGTCGCCCAGGCGGAGGATGGCGTCCGTGTCGAATCCGGGCACGTCTACGTCATCCCGCCCGGAAGCCAGATGGCGATCGAGGGGGGAGTCCTCCGGCTGTCGCCGCTCGAGGGGGACGAGCGGCGTCCCCACCTTCCCATCGACCACTTCTTCCGATCCCTGGCGATCGACCGCGGCCGGCAAGCCATCGGGGTGGTGCTCTCCGGGACCGCTGCCGACGGCACCGCCGGCCTCGCGGCGATCCGCGGGCACGGCGGGATCACCTTCGCGCAGGACCCCCGCTCCGCGCGATTCGGCGCCATGCCCCAGAGCGCCGTCGACGCGGAAGTGGTCGACTTCTGCCTGCCCCTGGCGGCACTCGGGGCGGAGCTGGCCGAGCTGGCCCGGCATCCCTACCTGGCCCGGAGCGTGCCCGTCCCGCCCACGCCCTCCGGCGCTGCGTCGCTAGCCGAGGTCGTCGGGCTGGTGCGGAAGAGCACCGGCGTCGACTTCGGGGAGCACAAGCAGGAGACCTTCAAGCGGCGGCTCGCACGGCGGATGGTGGTGCGGAAGACGGCGGAGGTCGGCGCCTACGTGGAACTGCTCCGGCGCGAGCCCAGCGAGGTCCAGTTCCTGTACGACGACCTCCTCATCAAGGTCACCTCGTTCTTCCGGGACGCGCGCAGCTTCGAGGAGCTGAAGGCGGTCGCCTTCCCGGACATCATGAAGCACAAGGCTCCCGGATCGCCCGTTCGCGCCTGGGTCGTGGGGTGCGCCACCGGCGAGGAGGTCTACTCGCTCGCCATCTCCCTCCTCGAGGTCCTCGGCGACGGTCCAGCCGATCACCCGATCCTGATCTTCGGATCCGACCTCGACGACAAGGCCATCGAGCGCGCGCGCGCCGGACTGTACGCCGAGGGTTCGGTCGAGGGGTTGGGAGAGGAGCGGCTGAAGCGCTTCTTCGTCCGCACCGAGCGGGGCTGGCGCGTCAGCCAGGCCGTCCGGGACCTGTGCGTCTTCGTCCGGCACGACGTCGCCCGCGATCCTCCCTTCTCCCGGCTGGATCTCATGACGTGCCGGAACGTCCTCATCTACTTCGGACCGGCCCTCCAGCGTCGCGTCATCGCCGCGGCCCACTACTGCCTCAACCAGCCCGGTTACCTCCTGCTCGGCCTGTCGGAGAGCACGACCGGGGTGTCGAAGTGGTTCGTGCCCTCGAGCAAGGGGGAG
>DAIEMM010000219.1 GCA_027349605.1 Anaeromyxobacteraceae bacterium | reverse complement strand
GTCGAGGCGCCGGGCCGTCAGGCCCCGGCGAACCTCGACGCCATCCAGCCGCCTTCCCCTTCTCCCGAGGACTGCTGCTCGGAGCGGCGCGACCCACCCGCCGGCGGCCTTCGTCCTGGCTGGCCGAAGGCGACCCGAGCGTGCGGCCCTCGAGGGGAGTCCCGAGCGGCGGCGCCCCCAACCGACCGAGGCGACGCAGCCTGCTTCCCTCGCCGGACCGGCCTGCGACGCCCGCGTCGCCTTCGGCCCCCGAGAAGTCCAGCCGGCGGGGGTCGCGCTGCGACGAGCTGCCCGCAGGGCGCGTCGAGGCGCCGGGCCGTCAGGCCCCGGCGAACCTCGACGCCATCCAGCCGCCTTCCCCTTCTCCCGAGGACTGCTGCTCGGAGCGGCGCGACCCACCCGCCGGCGGCAGACGTGATCGGGCCGAAGGCGACCCGAGCTCAGTAGGTCCCGACGAGGAACAGGTTCGTCGCCGTCCCGAACGGGATGGACGACGCGTCGAAGTTGTCCACCCCCGCCCGGACCAGCACCATCGCCCGCAGCGAGAGCCAGCGGTTCAGCCCGACCGTCCCGTTCACCGTGAGACCCACGTCGTTCGCGGGGGTGGGGTTCGTGGCCCCGCTGATGGTCTCGGTGGTCTGGAACCAGGAGATCCGGCCGGTGAGCCGCGTGCCCGCCATCGGAGCCCATCCGATCTGTCCCCAGACGCTCTGCCCCTCCACCCACCCCAGGTCCTTGAGGTAGCCGAAGGAGAGCCCGGCCAGCACCTTCGTGAACGTGACCTCGGGCCCGACGTAGGTGTGGGAGACGAAGGAGGTCAGGTCGTCGACCCAGCCGCCCAGCGCGGCGATGCGCAACCAGTCCGTCGCGTCGACCCCGATCGACCCGTCGGCCCGGCGCGAGGGGCCTGGATAGGTGGCGATGGGCTCCTCGTTGGGCATCGCCAGGCCCCAGTACGAGAAGCCGCCCGAGAGCCAGAAGATGGGCACGGGGCGGACGGTGAGGGCCACGCGGGCCGAGTCGATGTAGGACGGAGCCTGGACGTCGCCGAAGCCCATGCGCAGGTCCCCGCTGGCGCTGAAGACCCCGCCGGCCCAGTAGTTGAGCAGGAGCTCCCCCTCGTAGTGGCGGAGCACGGCCGGGTTCTGGACCACCGCGGCGCGAGCGCTGCCGGAGAGCAGCGTCGATCCGATGGGCGCCTCGAAGTTCGCGTAGACGCCGCCGGTGTACCGGTCGAGCGTGGGCTCGGTGGTGTACGGATCGGGCACCGTGCCCCCGAAGATGCCGACCTCGGTGCGGCCGAAGCGCAGGCCGCCCTGCGCGCCGTCGAAGACCGACGACCCGGGCGCGAACCACGGCATGACGCGCCCGAACGAGGCGCTCCAGCTCTTCTTGGGGTCGCGCTGGGCCAGCTCGAGATCGTGGACGAGCAGCTGGGTGGAGGAGCCCGGAACGTAGGTGTCGCTCCGCTGGGTCCACTGCATGAGGCGTGCGTCGGCGAAGAACCGGAACCCGGCGAAGGCGTCGAGCCCGTTCACCTGGATGTCCAGCTGCAGGCGCTGCGAGTCTCCCGGGCCGCTCGGGCTGGCGAGCCAGACCGCGTAGCCCAGGTCTCCCCGGACCACGGGCAGCTGGCCGAGGACCACGTCGCGAGGCTGCGCCTTCGCCTCGACGAGCGCCACCGGTGTCCCGGTGACCACCGCGTTCCGGCTCTCCAGCTCCTCCTCGGTGGGGATGGGCGCCATCTTCGCGACCGCCGGGGCTCCGGGCAGGGTGGTGTCGAACGTGAAGCGATCTCCGGCTCGGATCCCCTCCCCCGTGCAGGTGGACGAGTTGTCCGCGGTCTCCCGGACCGTGCAGGTGCCGGAGGGCTGGTTGGCGCGGGTGAGGCGGATGACCTGGCCGATGGCCACGCCCTCCAGCGCTCCCGCGTCGATGTAGGCGGCGGTGGCGGTGGCGAAGGTCACCTTGCCGTCGACCCGGCGCGCCACCGGGGCCGGCTGCGCTGCCTGGGGCGCGGCCTCGACCGGCGCCAGGATCTGGGGGGGTGCCTGGGGCGGCAGCGCCTGGCCCGGAGCCGCGGAGAGGACCAGGGCCAGGAACGGGAAGGCGCTCATGGCTTCACCCTCCTCGACGCGGGGCCGGTCCGGAGGAGGCCACCCCGGAGGTTCGAGCCGCCCTCGACGGTCCCGTTGTAGTGGCAGCCGTAGCAGTTCTGGTCGGCGCAGACGAAGCTCTGGACCTGCGGGTGCGTCGCGCAGGGGTGGCATCGGATGCAGGACGGGTACGGCTGGCTGGTGCAGGACCCGATGACGAGCGGCACGGGCAAGGTCACGTGGCACTGCATGCAGGCGATGCCCGCGTGCTTGCCGGAGTCGATGGGGAAGCAGGCACCGTGCCCCGAGAATCTGGCAGGACTCCAGCGCCAGAAGCCGTGGCAGCCGAGGCAGGCGAGCTGGGGATACCCGGGGAACGAGGAGTGGTCGACGCCGCGCGCCGTCGCGGTCCCCAGGTCGGCCTGGTGGCACTCCCAGCACGGAACGGTGGGGCGGGCGAAGGAGCGGTCGCGCCGGTCGCCGTGGCACTGCTCGCATGGGAGGAGCGCGTGGCGCCCCTGGAGCGGGAAGTTGGTGCGCCGGTGCGCGTCGGCGTCGAAGCGGGACTTCCAACCATCCGTGTCGTGGCAGGAGGCGCACTGGATCCCGGAATTCCCGGCGTGGACGTCGCGGTGGCAGGCGGAGCAGCTTCGCGGCAGGGGCTCCTTGAAGTCCGCCACGTGGCACTTCCGGCAGGCCACCTGCGCGTGCTGGCCGGTGAGGGGGAAGCCGGTGCGCTCGTGGACGAACTTCACGTCCCCCCAACCCTCGGGCGTGTGGCAGGCCACGCACTGGGTGTCGCCGGCGGCGTGGCCTCCGGGGGCCTTCAGGGAGAGGTCGGGGGCGGCGGCGGGAGCCTGCGCCTGGGAGGCTGCGGCGAGGAGCAACGCGGCTGCGGCGGCGAGGTGGTTCACGGCTCGTACCCCCGGAAGGCACCCTTGTGGAAATCGGCGTGGCAGCCCTGGCAGTCCCGCGGCACCGGCTTGAAGCGCTTGATCTCCAGCTTCCCAATCCTGGCCACCGGGTGGCACTTCTCGCACGACACCCTGGCGTGCTTTCCGGTCAGCGCGTAGGTCGTGAACGGCTCCCCGTGGACGAACTTGAGCTTCTTCCACTCGTCCACGCCGTGGCAGGCGGCGCACTCGGTGACCTTCTTCACGGCGAACTGCGCGGCGTGCGGGTCGGCATGGCACTTCGCGCAGGTGACGGGGGCCCCGGCGTACTTCACGTAGGGCTTGCCGTCCTTCCCGGCCGCCGAGGCGTGGCACGAGCCGCAGGCGGTCTTGCCGTGCTTGCCGTCGAGGCGGAACCTCGTGTCGCGGGAGTGGTCGAACTTCGTCTTCACGAAGGTCACCTGATCGTGGCAGGCGGTGCACCCGTCCACGGCCATGCGCTTCTCGAACTGTCCCTGGTGGACGTCACGGTGGCAGGAGGTGCACTTCTTCCCGTCCACCTTCTTCTCCATGGTGAACTCGCTCACCTTGAGCGGCCGGCGCTGGCGCCTGGCCTCGGCCCGCATGGCGGCCTGGGCCTTGTCGGCCATCCTCGGGTTCTTCACGTGGCATCGGTCGCAGGCCACGGCCACGTGGGCGCCCTCGAGCGGGTACCGGGTCTTCTGGTGATCGGCCAGCTCGAAGCGCACCGGGACCCAGCCCTGCACCGCGTGGCAGCGATCGCAGGCCGCCTGCGGGGATCCCTTCTTCCCGAGCTGCCCCAGGTGCGCGTCGAGGTGGCAGTCGGTGCAGGCCGCGAAGGCCATGTCCTTGAACTTCCCCTTCGCCTGCCCCTCGTACGGACCGTGGCAGGCCCTGCAGTCCACGTGGACGTGGGCGCCCCGCAGCGGATAGCGGGTCTTGTCGTGGAAGGCGACCTTGGCCCCCTGTCCCACCTTGAGGGTCTTCCATCCCTCCACCACGTGACAGGTCACGCAGAGCGCCCCGAAGCGGTTCTGGTGCGGGTCCTTGTGGCAGTCGGTGCAGATCCCGAACGGGATCGGCTTGTACTTCGCGTAGGTCACCGACACCGCCTTCGGGAAGTCGTGCTTGCCCTCCGGGTCGGTGAGCGGGACGTGGCACTTGGCGCAGGGAACCTTCACGTGCGCGCCGGCCAGCGGATACCGGGCCTTGGCGTGGTCGAAGCCCTTGCTCGCCGGCTTCCAGCCCGCCGGGTCGTGGCACTTCTGGCACTCGTTCCCCAGCTGGGTGCGGTGCTCGTCGAAGTGGCAGCCGGCGCAGGTGACGGGCATGCCGAGCATGCTCTTGCGCCCCTTCGCGAGCACGTCCTTCACCAGCGGGTCGGTGATCCGGCGGGGATCGTGGCAGGCGTCGCACTTGGCCTTGGCGTGCTTGCCCGCGAGCGCCCAGCCCGCCCTGGCATGGTCGAAGGAGTCGCGCCCTCCCGCGCCCCAGTCCACGAGCGGGAACTCCTTGCCGTGGTGCTCGCGGTGGCAGGCCTCGCACCTCCTCTCGGAGGACTTGCCGTGGAACCCCTTCCCCGCGGCGATGCCCGCCCGGAGCTCCTTGTGGCACTCCAGGCACTTCTCCACCGAGAACTGCCTCCCGGCCGGGTGGCACTTCGTGCAGTTCTGCAGTCCCTCCAGCTTCTCGTGCACCCGCGACAGCTCGCCCGGGGAGATCAGGTCGGCGCGGACCGGCCCGGGCAACGCCGCCGCGACCAGGGCGAGGGGGAGGAGGTACGAGGCGATGCGCGGGTGGACGGGAGGAGATCTCATAGGAGTCCGTACCCCAGGTAGAGCGAGACGCCGATGTGCACCGCGATGACGAAGACCAGGAAGACGGCGAGCGAGGCGTGCATCACCCGCCAGCCACGGAGCAGCATGCGCAAGCCGCCGTAGAAGGCGATCTGGAAGCGCAGGCGCCGGAGGCGGAGCACCGCCACCTTGAACCGTGCGTAACGTCCACTCGCCGTGAACAGCTTTCGCACCTTCCAGAGCCGGAGCCGGAGCCGGGCGCCGGACAGGGGCTCCCGCAGGATCGCGACCACGAGCGAGCTGCGCGGCAGGGGAGCCGAGGCCGCGTCGATGAGCCGTTCCAGCCGGACCCGCTCCCGCGCCCCGGAGAGGATGGGCTCGAGCTGGGCGCGCAGCCGCTCGAAGCGGCCGGAGATGAGCTCGAGCTCCTCGGCGTGGCCGTCCACCGACGGGACGAGCCCGTAGATGAAGCGCCCGATGAGCCCCGTTCCCACCACGATCCCCAGGGCGGAGGTGGTCGCGGTCGCGAG
>DAIEMM010000205.1 GCA_027349605.1 Anaeromyxobacteraceae bacterium | reverse complement strand
CCGGCAGGAGCCCCTTCCAAGCGAGCTCCTGGCGGCCCACCCGGACGGGGACGTGGCATGCCGACGAGTGCCCAGCTTCGAGACGCCGTCCCGGACCGGATGACCCCGGGGGGAAGGCTCAGCCGCCTCGCGTCCATCGCGACGGAGGCCGGGGCAGACGACGTCGCCAGGGAGGCGCGCGAACTCGCGGGCCGGGTCTCCGAGGGGCGCTTCTACGTCGCCTGCGTCGGTCAGTTCAAGCGCGGCAAGTCGACACTCCTGAACGCCCTCGTCGGCCAGTCCGTCCTTCCGACCGGGGTGGTCCCCGTCACTTCTGCCGTGACCGTGCTGCGCCATGGTCCAGCGCCGGCATCGCGCGTCTGGTTCGCCGACGGGCGATCCGTGTACGTCGATCCATCCAGGATCGGTGAGTACGTCTCGGAGAACGACAACCCGGGGAACGAGAAGGGGGTCCGGGCGGTGGAGGTATTCCTGCCGAGCCCGCTCCTGGAACACGGGATGTGTCTCGTCGACACCCCTGGCCTGGGCTCGGTCTTCGACGCGAACTCGGAGGTGACCCGGAACTTCGTCCCGCACATCGACGCCGCGCTGCTCGTCATCGGGGCCGATCCACCGATCTCCGGGGACGAGTTGGGCCTCGTCGAGGCCGTCGCGGTGAAGGTCGATCACATCGTGCTCGTGCTCAACAAGGCGGACCGCGTCTCGGCCGAGGAGAGCGAGGAGGCTGCGGGATTCGCCGCCCAGGTCCTCTCCGGACGCCTGCGCCGTCCGATAGGAGCGATCCACCGGGTCAGCGCGGCGGAATGTCTGGAGCGTTCGACACCGACTCGCGACTGGCTGGCGCTGGAGCGAGCGGTACGGGCGTTGAGCGCAGAAGCTGGCGCGGACATCGTGGTGGCGGCCGAGAGCAAGGGAACCGAGCGTCTTGCCCTGTCCCTCATGCGAGAACTCGAGGAGCGGCGCCAAGCCCTCGTCCGTCCCCTGGACGAGTCGGAGTCGAGGCTCGCGATCCTTCGGCGGAGTGTCGGGGATGCCGAGCGTGCCCTCACCGAGCTCAGTGTCCTTCTGGCCGCGGAGGAGCAGCGGCTCCAGCAGGCGTTCCGCCAACGCCAGGAGGGGTTCCTCGTCACGGCACGGTCGAAGGCCCTGCGAGACCTCGAGTCCGGCATCCGGGGTCTTGAGGTTCCGCGACGGAAGCTGCGAGAGCGGAGCTACGGCATCGCGCGGGAGATCGCTGAGCGAGCGGTCGAGGAGTGGCGCAGGGACGTGGAACCGGCGGCCGAGGACATGTACCGGACGTCGGTCACCCGATTCGTCCTCCTCGCGAACGAGTTCCTCGCCCGCGTCGGGTCTACCGGGGAGCCCGGAATGGACGGACTTCCGCGTGCGCTGGAGCCGGAGGCCGGGTTCCGGATTGGGACCGGCCTCTACTACACGCACCTCATGTACATGACGACGAACCCGATCCCGTGGGTACTCGACCTCGTCCGCTCGCGTAAGGCGACCGAGGACGCCCTGCTTCGCAGGGTGGGGGACTACCTGGGAAGGATTCTGGAGGCGAACAGCTCGCGGGTGGCGAACGACCTCGGGGAGCGGGTCTCCGCCAGCCGCACGCGCCTTCAATCGCAGGTCCACGCGGCCTTGCGGCGCGTCGTCGAGATTGCGGCGAAGGCCATCGAGAGCGCCCGGGAGTGGCGCGCCGAAGGCGCTGCGGCGGTGCAGGCGGAACTGGCCCGGCTCGAATCGCTCCTGAGCAGGACGGCAACGCTGGTCAACCCAGACGAGGAGGGAAGGCGGACATGAGCGTGATCTCGGCGGTGAAGGCTCGCGAGATTCTGGACTCTCGCGGTAACCCGACGGTGGAAGTGGACGTGGTGCTGAAGGGCGGGGCGTTCGGCCGGGCAGGCGTGCCGTCGGGAGCCTCCACGGGAAGCCGGGAGGCACTCGAGCTCCGGGACGGGGACAAGCGACGGTACGGCGGGAAGGGAGTGCTGAAGGCGGTCGCCAACGTGAACGAGGTCCTCGCCCCGGCACTCGTCGGCACCGAGGCTTCCGACCAGGCCGCCCTGGATGCCCGCATGCGGACCCTGGACGGGACCGAGAACAAGGACAGGCTCGGCGCGAACGCCATCCTTGGGGTCTCGATGTCCGCCGCCCGGGCAGCGGCAGACGACGAGAAGATGCCGCTCTATCGGCACCTGGGCGGAAAGGGGGCCTGCCTGCTCCCTGTCCCCATGCTGAACGTGCTGAATGGCGGCGCCCACGCCGACACGAGCGTGGACTTCCAGGAGTTCATGATCGCCCCGGTCGGCGCCCCCAACCTCCGGGAGGCACTTCGCTGGGGCGCCGAGTGTTACCAGGCGCTCAAGGCCATCCTGAAGTCGAGAGGCTACGGGACGGCCGTCGGCGACGAGGGCGGCTTCGCGCCGAGCCTCCGGGCGAACGTCGAGGCCATCGAGGTGATCCTGGCAGCCATCGACGCCGCGGACCTGAAGGCCGGCAAGGACGTCGTGCTGGCCCTCGACCCAGCGGCGAGCGAGTTCTACGAGGACGGGGTGTATGTCCTCGCCAAGTCCGACAAGAGCCGCAAGACGTCCGCGGAGATGGTGGAGTTCTGGGCGAACTGGGTCCGGCAATACCCCATCTGGTCCATCGAGGACGGGCTTGCCGAGCAGGACTGGGACGGGTGGAAGCTCCTCACGTAGCGCCTGGGTCGCACCCTCCAACTCGTCGGCGACGACATCTTCGTCACGAACCCCGCCATCGTGCGCCGCGCCATCGAGAAGGGCGTTGCGAACGCAGTCCTCATCAAGCTGAACCAGATCGGGACGGTCACGGAGACGCTGGACGCGATGGCGGCGGCGAGATCCGCGGGCTACGGGACGGTCATCAGCCACCGCTCCGGCGAGACGTCCGACGACTTCATCGCCGACTTCACTGTCGCGACAGGGGCCGGCCAGCTCAAGACGGGGGCTCCCTGCCGGGGAGAGCGGGTCGCGAAGTACAACCAGCTCGTCCGGATCGAGGAGGAGCTCGGAAGCCCGGCGCGCTTCGCTGGTCCGACGCCGTTCGGGCGCTGAGGCATTCCGTGGAACGCCAGTCAGGACGCGAGGCTCCGCTCCCCAAGGCCGTCTGGGTCCTGAGCGGGGTCTCCTTCCTCGCGGACGTGTCGAGCGAGATGGTCTACCCCCTTCTCCCCCTGTTCCTGGTTTGCGTGCTCGGCGCCTCCAAGACAAGCCTGGGATTGATCGAGGGCGCGGCAGTCCTGATCGTGGCGTCGATGTCGGCCTTCGCCGGATTCCGCAGCGACCGTCTGAAGAGGCGTGTCCCCTGGATTCGCTGGGGGTATGGGCTGCCGATCCTGGGCAAGGGGATCATCGCGCTGGCGACCCTGTGGCCGGTCGTCCTCGGCGGGAGACTCCTGGATCGGTTCGGGAAGGGGCTCCGGGGCGCCCCGCGCGACGCGCTCATCGCAGACGCGGTGGCGCCCGGACAGCGCGGGCGTGCCTTTGGCTTGCATCGTTCCTTCGACACCGCGGGTGCGCTGGTCGGGGTACTCCTGTCGGCCTTCCTGCTGTGGTGGCTCACCGGGGCGCCACGCGACGCTGCTCACGGTGCGTCCCTGGCGTCCGCGGCGCAGACGCCGGCGTGGGTCTACCGGGCCATCTTCGGAGTGGGCGCACTTCTCGGGGCGGGGTCGCTGATCCTCACCTTCCTCGTCACCGAGTCGAATCCGACCAAGGCGGGGAAGCCGTCGGAACGTGGGCCTGAAACCGGCACGCTGGCTTCGGCCGATGGAGGGAAGGGCATAGCCACTTCCTCGCTGCGGGCCGGGTGGCTCGGATTGCCGCGCGGCTACTGGTCCGTGCTGGGCGTGCTGGTGGTGTTCTCCCTGGCGAACAGCAGCGACACGTTCCTCCTGCTTCGCGCCAGTGAGCTGGGGTATTCACCCTGGGCCGTCGTCCTCGTGTACGCGCTCTACAACGCGACCTACGCGGCGCTCTCCTACACGGCTGGTGCCATGAGCGACATGCTGGGCCGGTGGGGAATCATCGCCGCCGGGTGGGCGATCTACGTGGGCGTGTACGCTGGCTTCGCACTCCTGCCGCGCTCAGCCGCGTGGGGTGTCTTGCCGCTCATGGCGGCGTACGGGGTCTACATGGCCCTCACCGAGGGCGTCGGGAAGGCGCTCATCGCAGACCACGCCCCGAGCGAGAAGAGAGGCGCGGCGATGGGACTCTTCTACGCGCTCACCGGGGTGACCACCCTGGGCGCGAGCCTTCTGGCGGGCGTGGCGTGGGATCGCTTGGGGCCTGCCACTGCACTGGGGATCGGCGCTGGGTTCGCATTTCTGGCCCTGCTGG
>DAIEMM010000182.1 GCA_027349605.1 Anaeromyxobacteraceae bacterium | reverse complement strand
TTGGCGAACTGGGGGTACAGCGGGAGCGAGACCGCCCGATCCGCGCCGGCCGCCAGCGCGTCGCGGATCCCCTCGGCGGTGCCAGGGTGGCCGCACCGCATGGCCAGGTGGACCGTGAATCCGGGCCCCAGCTCCGCCTGGAGCGCCCGGGCCTGGGCCTCGGTGCCCTCGACGAGCGGGGAGCGCCCTCCGATGAGCTGGTACTTCTCGGCCGACGAGGGGCCCGGAGCTTGCTGACGATCCGGGCGAAGAGCGGGCGGAACGGTCCGAAGGGCGCGGTGACGACGAGCGGATCGGCGAAGAGGTCGTGGAGGTAGGGCTCGACCTCGTCCAGGTTCCGCGGACCGCCCAGGTTCATGAGGAAGACGGCGGTCTTCATCTCAGACGGTTCGGGAGAAGGTCTGCTTCTTGTCCTGGGCGTGACGGGGCAGGTAGGCGTCGAACATCATGGCCACGTTGCGAACCAGCAACTGCCCGACCGGGGTGACCCGCAGGACGTCGCCGTCGAAGGTGACGAGGCCGTCCGAGACCAGCTCGGGGAGCCCGGGCTTCATGGAGGCCTCGATCTCGGCCCGGGCCTTCGGCCCGAACTTGGCGGCCACCTCCCGGAGGTCGAGCCGCAGGAGGCACATCACCCGGTTGATGACGTGGCGGCGCATCACGTCGTCGTCGTTGACCGAGGCGCCCTTCACCACCGGGAGGATCCCCGCCTCGACCTTGTCCCCCCAGTCCTTCAGCCGGTGGGCGTTCTGCGCGTAGGCGCCGCCCAGGTCGGAGATGGAGCTCATGCCGAAGGCGATGGTGTCGTCGGCCGGGCGGACGGTGTAGCCCTGGAAGTTGCGGGTCAGGACGCCCTCGTCCTGGGCCCGGGCCATCTCGTCCGTCTCCAGCGCGAAGTGGTCGAGGCCGATCAGCCGGTATCCGCTCCGGGTGAAGGTCTCCACCGCGTCGAAGAAGAGCGCCACCCGCTCGGAGGTCCTGGGGAGCGCCGCCTCGGGCAGCAGCCGCTGGTGGGGCTTCACCCAGGGGACGTAGGCGAAGCCGAACACCGCCATGCGGTCCGGGTGGATGGCCAGGATCCGTTCCAGGGTCCGCTTCCAGGTCTCGCGGGTCTGGAAGGGAAGCCCGTAGATGAGGTCGAGGTTCACGCCCTTGAAGCCGTTGTCGCGGGCGGCCTGCACCAGGTCGGCCGTCTCCTTCTCGCCCTGGATGCGCCCCACCGTCTCCTGCACCCGGGGGTCGAAGTCCTGGACGCCCATGGAGATCCGGTTGAAGCCCATCTCGGCCAGCGCGTCGATCTGCGAGCGACGGGTGATGGCCGGGTCGATCTCGATCGCCTTCTCGCCGTCCTTCGCGAACTCGAAGTGGCGGGTGATGATCTCGTGGCAGCGCGCCAGCTGCTTCTCGTCGAGGAAGGTGGGCGTGCCGCCGCCCCAGTGGAGCTGGGTGAAGGTCCGCCGGTTGGGCAGGTGCCTCGCCACCAGCGCGACCTCCTTCTCGAGGACGTCGAGGTAGGCGTCGGCGCGGGTGCGGTCGTGCGTGGCCACCACGTTGCAGCCGCAGAACCGGCACATCTCGCGGCAGAACGGCAGGTGGACGTAGATGGACAGCGGCCCCTTCACGGCGTCGGCGCGGGCCAGGTGCCGGGCGAACTGCTCCGGGCCGAGGGCGTCGGTCCACTCCGGCGCGGTGGGGTAGCTCGTGTACCGCGGGCCGGGCCGGTCGTACTTCTGGATCAGTTCCGGGGAAGGAATCGAGGTCACGGCTCACCCACGGGGGACAGGGAAGGCGTGGACCGCGTCGACCACCGCCTTCACGTTCTCGGGAGGGGTGGGCGGCGTGATGCCATGCCCGAGGTTGAAGACGTAACCCGGACGGCGGCTGCCCTCTTCCAGCAGGGCGCGGGTGCGCTCGAGGAGCAGCTTCCGGGGGCCGAGCAGCAGGATCGAGTCGAGGTTCCCCTGCATGGCCAGGTCGGGCGCCTGTGCGCGGGCCTCGGCGATGGGGATGCGCCAGTCGACCGAGAGGACGTCGTAGCCCAGCTTCGCCATGGGTCCGATGTGGGTGCTCGTGGTCGTGGAGAAGAGGATGGAGGGCACTCCGAGCGGGCGGACCGCCTCGGCGATGCGGGCCAGGTAGGGGAAGACGTAGGCCTCGAGGTCCTCGCGCCCCAGCTCCCCGAGCCAGCTCTCGAAGATCTGCACGGCCTGCGCCCCCGCCTCGATCTGGGCCTGGAGCTGGACGATGGCGGCGCGGGTGAGCTTCTCGAAGAGCGCGTGGGCGGCGGCCGGGTCGGTGTAGAGGAGCGTCTTGAGCCGCGTGAATCCCTGGCTGCCCCCCTCCACGGCGTAGCTCGCCACGGTGAACGGGCCGCCCACGAAGCCGATGAGCGGCACCCGCCCGGCGAGGGTCCTCTGGATGGCGCGGATGCCCGCGGCGACGTAGGGCAGGTCGCGGGCCGGGTCCGGGATCGTGAGCGCGTCGACGTCGGAACGGGTGCGCACCGGGTTCGCGATCTTCGGCCCGCCGTCCCCCTTGCCCTTCTCCCCCTTCTCGAAGGAGAGGTCGAGCCCCATGGCGGGCAGGTGGATGAGGATGTCGGAGAAGAGGATGGCCGCGTCGAACCCGAACTCGTCGATGGGCGACGCCGTCACCTGCGCGATGAGCTCCGGCGAGTGGCAGAGCTCGAGGAACCCCACCTTCTGGCGGACGGCGCGGTAGGTGGGCTGGTAGCGGCCGGCCTGGCGCATCATCCACACCGGGATGCGGTCCACGGGCAGCTTTCGACAGGCGCGCAGGAAGCGGGACGAGGGCTCGGTCTGGTTCGGGCTCATCGGCCGGGGTTCATAACATGACCCCCCGGAAGGGGCCAGCATGGCGGAACGCCTCGAGAAAAGGGCCCGCTATCCGGAAAGGGCGGCCCGGACCGCCTGGGCGGTCACCCCGGCCACCCGGACGGTCTTGCGTCGCCCGGTGTCTCCGCGCTCGAGGGTGACGTCGGAGCGGCGGACCCCGATCTCGCCGGCGAGGAAGTCGACCAGGGCCGCGTTCGCCTCCCCGTCCACCGGCGGCGCCGCCAGCTGCACCTTGAGCCGGCCGGCGTGCTCGCCGACGACGCGGGTGCGGGACGCACGCGGCTGCACCAGGACCTCCAGGAAGACCCCTCCCGGAACCTCGCGCAGCCAGGGCATCAGCGGATCCCGACGAGCGCGATCTTCGCCCTGTCGGCGCGGCGGACCATCTCGTCGAGGTCCATCACCAGGGTGCAGCCCGCCTCGACGGCGAGGACCTGGCAGCCCGCCTCCTTCATCGAGTCGACCGTGTCGGGCCCCACCGCGGGAAGGTCGAAGCGCCGGTCCTGCTGCGGCTTCACCGCCTTCACCACGACGGCCCCCTCCTTGGCCAGCTCGCCCCCGCGCCGGATGCAGGCGTCGGTGCCCTCCAGCGCCTCCACCGCCACCGCGACCCGGTCCTTCACCACCACCGTCTGCCCCAGGTCGAGCCGGCCGATGGCCCGGGCCAGCTCGAGCCCGTAGCGGGCGTCGGCCCACTGCTCCTCGGTGGGCTGGCGCTTCCCCATCACGCCCTCGCGGGCGAGCCGATCCTGCAGGAAGGCCGCCGGGTCGCCCACCGGGAGCCCCCGCTCCTCGAGCGCCCCGGCGATGGCCCGCAGCACGCTGTCGTCGGTCTTGGTCGCGAGCCTGGCCAGGATCTGGACTCCCAGGCCGTCGAGCCAGGCGTCGCGGAAGAACCGCGCCTTCGTGATCGATCCGAGCATGACCACTTGCGTGCAACCGGCCCCCTGGAGCACCTCGAGGACCTTGCCGAACTGCCCCAGCTTCACCCAGGTGCACGCGTCCACCGCCTTCTCCAGAGCGGGGTCGGCCTGGTTCACGTGCGCGGCCGCCACGACCCGGTGGCCCGCGCGGCGGGCGCTCTCGGCGAACAGGATGGGGAAGCGTCCTCCGCCGGCGATGAGGCCGATGGTGGCCATCCCTAGCGGAGGATGCCCCGCTCGGAGGACTCGACGAACTTCACCCAGTGATCGATCTCGGGGTTCCCGCCCATCTCGGCGCGGATCTGGGCGAGGGCGTCCTTGAGCGAGAGCTTGGAGCGGAAGAAGATCTTGTAGGCGCTCTTCACCCGGCCGACCTGCTCCTCGGTGAAGCCGGCCCGCTGCAGCCCGACCAGGTTGATGCCCACGACCTCGGCGCGGGCCCCCGCGACCATGAGGTAGGGCGCCACGTCCATCATCACGCCCGTGATCCCGCCGACGTAGGCGAGCCGCCCGACGCGGGAGAACTGCTGGACCGCCGAGACCCCGCCGAAGATCACGCCGTCCTCGGCCTCCACGTGGCCTGCCAGCGCGCAGAAGGTGGCCACGATGACCCGGTTGCTGAGCCGGCAGTCGTGGGCCACGTGGGCCGACGCCATGATGAGGCACTGGTTGGCGAGCCGGGTCACGCCGCCGCCCCCCACCGTCCCGGTGTGGATCGAGGCGAACTCGCGGACGACGTTGCCGTCGCCCATCTCGAGCCGCGTGTCCTCCCCCTTGTACTTGAGGTCCTGGGGCGGCGCGCCCACCACGGCGTGCGCGAAGATGCGGTTCCCCGAGCCGAGGGTCGTGCTTCCCTCGACGACCGCGTGGGCGCCGACCACGTTGCCCGGTCCCATGCGCACCTTGGGCCCGATCACGGCGTAGGGGCCGACCTCGCAGGTCGGGTGGATCTCCGCGCCCGGCGCGACGATGGCCGTGGGGTGGATGGCCACGGTCAGCCTTCCTTCTTCCGATCGACCAGCATGGCCATGAACTCGGCCTCGGCGACGACCTCTCCGTCGACCAGGGCCTTGCCCTTCTGCTTCCAGATGTCGCCCTTGCGCTTCACCACCTCGACGTGCAGCTCGATCCGGTCGCCGGGAACCACCGGCCTCCGGAACCGCGCGTTGTCGATGGCCATGAGGTAGGTGACCTTGTCGCCCGGCTCCTCGATCATCGACCCCTTGGCGAGGAGCGCCGAGGCCTGCGCCAGGGCCTCGAGGAGGAGCACGCCGGGCATCACCGGGTGCCCGGGGAAGTGGCCCGCGAAGAAGGGCTCGTTCACCGTCACGCACTTCACGGCCACCAGCTTCTTCATGGGCTCCATCGACAGCACGCGGTCGACGAGCAGGAAGGGATACCGGTGCGGGAGGATCGCCTCGATGGCGTTGACGTCCATCAGGGTCACGGGCTTCTCGCTCATCTCTCCTCCTGGAGCTTCTTGATGGCCTTCTCGAGCTCTCGAATCCGCTTCACGAGCGCCGGGAGCGCGCGGGTCGCCGCAACCTCCCGGAGCCAGTCCTTGTGCTGGGTGGCCGGGTAGCCGCTGTGCGTCTCGCCGGCGGGGATGTCGTTCATGACGCCCGACTGCGCGCCCAGGCGGGCTCCGTCTCCGATGTCGAGGTGCCCGACGATGCCCACCTGGCCCCCCAGGATGGCGCCCATGCCCACCTTGGTGGACCCGGAGATCCCCACCTGCGCGGCGGCCAGGGACAGCGGCCCGAAGTCGACGTTGTGGGCGATCATCACCAGGTCGTCGATCTTGGCGCCCTTGCGGACGACGGTCCTCCCCAGCGTGGCCCGGTCGACGCAGGCGTTGGCGCCCAGCTCGACGTCGTCCTCCAGCTCGGCGATCCCCGACTGCGGCACCTTGAAGTGCCGCGGCCCGGAGCCCTCGCCCTCCATGTCGAACGCGAAGCCGAAGCCGTCCCCCCCCACCACCGCGCCCGGCTGCAGGATGCAGCGGTTGCCGACGACGCAGTGCTCGCGCACCACCACGTTGGGGTGGAGGATGCAGTCGTCCCCGATGCGCGCCCCGTCCCCCACCACCACCCCCGGGAAGAGGATGGTGCGCGCGCCGACGACCGCTCCCCGGCCGACGTAGGCCAGGTCCTGGATCTCGGCGCTGGGGTCCACCACCGCGCCCTCGGAGACCACGGCCCGCGACCCGATCTCGGGGACCGGCTCGCGCGGCGGGTGGAAGAGGGTCGAGACCCGGGCGAAGGCCAGGTAGGCGTTCCCGGCGCGCAGGACCGTGCGCCCCGGGGCCACCGCCTCGTCCTCCCCCACGATCACCGCGCCGGCCCGCGTCGCGGCGAACTCCGCCGCGTACTTGCGGTTGGCGAAGAAGGACACGTCGGACGGCCCCGCGTCCTCGAGCGGCATGACCCGCTCGACGCGGATCGATCCGTCCCCCTCGACGCGCCCTCCGACCCGTTCCGCCAGCTCGGCGAGGCTGAAGTGCACGGGATCTCCTACTTCGCGGCCGGAGCCGCGGCAGGCGCCGCCTTCTTGGCGTCGGCCTTCTTGGGAGCGCCCGACTTGCCGTACTTGGCGTTGTAGCGGCGGACCAGCTCCTGCGTCATGTTGGCGTTCGGCGGGGCCACCATGAGGCCGGCGTTCTGCTGCTCGAAGACGTAGGTGTAGCCCTCGGCGACGGCGATGTCCTTGATGACCGCCTCCATCTTGTCGAAGATGACCTTCATCATCTCGCGCTCGCGGTCCTGCAGATCCTTCTGCATCTGCACGTAGACCTGCTGCATCTCGTTGACCTTGCGCTCGAACTCCATGGCCTTCTCGCGCTTGGCCTCGTCGGACATCACGACCATCTGCTTGTCGAGGTCCTCCTTCATCCGCTTCAGCTCGTTCTGCTTCTCGTCGAGCATCTTCTGCTTCTGGTCGAACTCCTTCTTGAGCGTGTCCCGCGCGGCCTTGCCCTCGTCGACCTCGGTGACGGCCTGCTGCAGGTTGACGTAGCCGATCTTGAGCTCGGCGGCCCGGGCGGCGCGGGGAACGGCGATCGCCAGCGCGACGGCGGCGAGTACGGGGATGGTGCGCATGTTCTCTCCTCTTGTTTCGGTCAGAAGAAGCTGCCGATGGTGAACTGGAAGTCGACGGGTGCGTCGATGATGGCGCCGGTGATGGGGTCCCGCCGCCGGTCGAGGGGGAAGCCCCACTCGAAGCGGAGCGGACCGATGGGGCTGAACCAGCGGAAGCCG
>DAIEMM010000167.1 GCA_027349605.1 Anaeromyxobacteraceae bacterium | reverse complement strand
CCGGCATCAACCAGAACTACGCCTGGGGCCAGGACTCCTGGAACGACTTCGAGGCGTCGATGAAGGTCCTCAGGCCCGGCGTCGAGGTGACCACCTCGCAGATGCCCAAGCTCCTCGCCGGCCAGTACGGCGCCGAGATCTCGGCCCTCATGGCGGGCAGGCCCGACGTCATCCACTCCAGCTTCTGGGGTGGCGACCTCGACGCCTTCGTGCTGCAGGCAGGTCCCCGCGGCGCGCTCAAGCACAGCAAGGCGGTGCTGACCTGCGGCGAGACCGCCACCCACAAGCTGGGCGACAAGATCCCCGAGGGCACCATGATCGGCGCGCGCGGCCCGCACGGCGCCTATGCCCCGGACAACGAGCTGAACCGGTTCTTCCGGGCCGCATACCAGGACCGCTTCGTCCTCTCGCCCAACTACCCCGCCTACCACATGTCGCAGTCCCTCCTCGGCCTCAAGGCCGCCTACGAGAAGGCCCAGGGCGCCGGCGCCGCCGCGCCCACCCAGGACCAGGTCATCGCCGCCTTCGAGGGGCTCATCTTCGAGACGCCGAGCGGCACCATCAAGATGGCGCTCGGCAAGGGCCACCAGGCCATCGAGGAGACGGTCTACGGCCAGGCCAAGATGGTGAAGGGCAAGCTCACCTTCGACAAGGTGAAGCGCTACCCGGCCGAGAAGGTGAACCCCCCGGAGGGCGTGAAGAGCGCCGACTGGATCAAGGCGGGCTTCAAGGCCCCCAAGTAGACCCTCCACCGGCTGAGAGAGGCCGCTCGACATGAGCACGATCCTGGCCGTCCTGGTCGACGGCGTGATCTACGCGTCGTGGCTGTTCGTCATCGCCACGGGACTGACCCTGGTCTACGGCGTGATGCGCATCCTCAACATGGCGCACGGCAGCCTGTACGCGCTGGGCGCCTACGCCGCGGCCTCTCTCGCCGGCGCCTGGCTTCGCGCCGGGTGGGCGCCGATGGGCAGCTACGCCATGCTGGTCCTGGCGGCGCTGCTCGTCGGCCTGGTGGTGGGCCCGCTCATCGAGAGGGGCCTGCTCCGCTTCTGCTACGGGCGCGACGAGGTGGTGCTGGTCCTCGTCACCTACGCGCTCTTCCTCATCCTCGAGGACGTGATCAAGCTCGTCTGGGGCGTGGAGTCCTACTTCATCTACGAGCCCTACGGCCTCCTCGGCAACGTCGAGATGGGGGCGCTCTCCTACCCGGTCTACAGCGCCGTGCTGGTCGGGGCGGCCGTGCTGGTCGGCGTGCTCCTCCGCATCGGGATCTACGGCACGCGTTACGGCAAGCTCCTCACCGCCGTCATCCACGACCGCGAGGTGAGCGCGGCCATGGGCATCAACGTCAACCGGGTCTACCTCGTCACCTTCACCCTGGGGACCATGCTGGCGGCCATCGGCGGCGCGCTCACCGCCCCCACCGTGTCGGTGGTCCCCGGCATGGGCGTCGAGACCATCGTGCTGGCCTTCGCGGTGGTGGTCATCGGCGGGCTGGGCTCGATGCAGGGCGCCGCGCTGGGGGCCCTCATCGTGGGGCTGGTCCGCTCCGGAGCCGTCCACTTCTTCCCCCAGGTGGAGCTCTTCAGCATCTACCTCGTGATGGCGCTGGTGCTCGCCGTGCGCCCCCGCGGCCTCTTCGTGGCGGCCGAGGCCCGAAAGATATGACCTCCTTCCGCCGAACCACGCTGGGGCTGGGCGTCGCGCTCCTGGTGATGGGACTGGCCGCCCCGCTCCTGCCCAAGTGGGCGCTGTTCCTCGTCACCATCGCCATCGCCAAGGGGATGGTGGCGCTGGGCCTGCTCCTGCTCATGCGCACCGGGCTGGTCTCCTTCGGCCAGGGGCTCTACTTCGCCGCCGGCGCCTACGCGGCCGGGGTGGGCTCCCAGGCGCTCGACCTCGGCGACGCCGTCCCCATGGTGCTCCTGGGCGGCCTCACGGCGGCCGCGGTGGCCGCCGGGCTCGGCCTGCTCCTGGCGCGTTACCGGGCCATCTTCTTCGCCATGCTCTCGCTGGCCTTCTCGATGATCCTCTATGGACTCCTGGTGAAGACCTCGGCGCTGGGCTCGACCGACGGCTTCAACGTGGCCGCCCGCACCGTCTTCGGCCTCCCCATTGGCAGCACCCTGGGGCGTTACGGGGTCTACGCACTGGCGGCCCTGTGCGCCTTCGGCGCAGCGGTCGGGCTGGACCGGTACCTGGGCTCCTACCTGGGGCGGCTCGCCCCGGCGGTGCGCGACAACGAGCTGCGCGTCGAGTACATGGGCGCGTCGGTCCGCAACCTGGTGCACCTGAACCTCGTCATCGCCGCCGCCATGGCCGGGGTGGGAGGCGCGCTCACCGCCCTGGCGGTCGGCCACATCGACCCGGAGATGGCCTACTGGACCACCTCCGGCGAGTTCGTCTTCGTGGCCATCCTCTCCGGCACGGCCAGCGTGGCGGCCCCCTTCGCCGGGGCCGTGCTGCTCGAGCTCCTGCGCAGCTTCGCCTACGAGCACGCCCCCAACACCTGGCAGCTGGTCATGGGGAGCGCCATGCTGGCGGTGATCCTGTTCCTGCCCGAGGGGCTGTGGTCGATCTTCCGCCGGCGCCGGAGGGCCGCGACGTGAGCCCGATCCTGGAGTCGCGCGGCCTCACCAAGACCTTCGGGGCGGTGACCGCCGCCCGCGACATCTCGCTCTCCATCGAGGAGGACACCGTGGTGGGCCTCATCGGCGGCAACGGCGCCGGCAAGACCACCTTCCTCAACCTGGTCACCGGCTACCTGAAGCCGACCGCCGGCACCGTCCGGTTCCAGGGACGGGACATCACCGGCATGGCGCCGCGCCGCATCACCCGCCTGGGGATCTGCCGCTCCTTCCAGATCCCGCAGGTCTTCGACACCCTGACCGCCTACGAGAACCTGCTGGTGGGGCTGGGGATCGTGTCGATGGGGCGGAAGGCCTTCGTGGGCAGCAACCTGGGGACGGCCCGCCCGGAGGCGGTCGCCGACGAGATGCTGGAGCGCTTCCACCTGCGCGAGTACCGCGACGAGCCGGCCTCGGTCCTCCCCGAGGGGGTGCGCAAGCTGCTCGACATCGCCATGGCACTCGCAGTGAAGCCGGCCATCCTGCTGCTCGACGAGCCGACCAGCGGGGTCTCGGCCGACGAGAAGTTCTCCCTCATGGACCTGGTGCTGGGCGCCATCCGGGCCGACAAGGTGACCGTGCTCTTCGTGGAGCACGACATGGACATCGTGCGCCGCTACACCCAGCGCATCCTGGCCTTCTACGACGGCAAGGTCATCGCCGACGGCGACTCGGCCACGGTGCTCTCCAACCCGGAGGTGCGCCGGCTGGTGGTGGGCGAGCCGGCGCCGGAGGAGGGGGCGGCGCCATGCTGAAGATCGAGTCGCTCGACGTCTCCATCAAGTCGGTGCGCATCCTGCGGGGCGTGGACCTCCAGCTCGACCGGGGACAGCTCGTCGGGCTCATCGGACGGAACGGGGCCGGCAAGACCACGCTCATGCGGGCCATCATGGGCATCCTCACCCCCACCGCAGGCTCGATCACCTTCGACGGCGCCTCCCTGCAGGGGGTCCCGTCGTTCCGTCGCGCCCGGAGCGGCATGGGCTACATGCCCGAGGACCGGCGCATCATCCCGCAGCTCTCCATCGAGGAGAACGTGAGCCTGCCGGCCTGGGCGGCCGGCCAGGCCCATCCGGAGGAGCGGCTCCGGCGCATCTACGAGATGATCCCGGAGGTGGGCCAGCTCAAGGACCGCAAGGGCTTGCAGCTCTCCGGCGGGCAGCAGAAGCTCGCCGCGCTGGCCCGCGCCCTCATGAGCGGCACCAAGCTGCTGCTGCTCGACGAGCCCTTCGAGGGAGTGGCGCCGGTGCTGGCGAGGCGGCTGGCCGAGGTGGTGGCCATGCTGCGGACGGAGGGACTCTCGGTGATCCTCTCCGAGTCCGACCTCTCGCACTCCCGGAAGCTCATCGACGTCGTCTACGCCATCGACCGCGGCCAGGTGACCCGGGCGGCCGCCTGAGCGCGGCGAAAGGAAGGGAACCATGAAGACCGTCGCCGCAGTGCTCCGCGCCGTCACGCAGGCCCGTCCGTACGGAGAGTCGAAGCCCATGGTCCTCGAGGAGGTCGAGCTCGGCGCCCCGCGCGCCGGCGAGCTCCTGGTCCGCATCGAGGCCGCCGGGGTCTGCCACTCCGACATCTCGGTGGTGGACGGGTCGCGGGTGAGGCCGCTCCCCATGGCGCTCGGGCACGAGGCCGCGGGGGTGGTGGAGGAGGTCGGCCCGGGAGTTCGCGACGTCGCGGTGGGAGACCACGTGGTGCTCACCTTCGTGCCCAGCTGCGGGCTCTGCCCCGAGTGCGCGTCGGGCCGGCCGGCCCTCTGCACCCCGGCGGCGGCGGTCAACGTGGCCGGGACCCTGCTCCACGGACCGTCCCTGCTCACCGGCCGGGACGGCAAGCCCATCGCGCACCACCTGGGGATCTCGGCCTTCGCGCGGCACGCCGTGATCGCCCGCGAGTCGGCCGTGGTGGTGCCCCGTGACGTCCCGCTGCAGACCGCCGCCCTCTTCGGGTGCGCGGTCCTGACCGGCGCCGGAGCCGTCCTCAACACCGCCTCGGTCCGGCCCGGCCAGTCGGTGGCCGTCTTCGGGCTGGGCGGCGTCGGCCTGGCCTCGGTGATGGGGGCGGCCGTCGCCAATGCCTGGCCCATCATCGCGGTCGACCCGGTCCCGGCCAAGCGGGAGCTCGCGCTGCAGCTCGGCGCCACCGCGGTCTTCGCGCCGGAGGAGGCCGAGAAGGGCGTGAAGGACCTGACCGGAGGCGGCGCGGAGGTGACCTTCGAGGCGGCCGGGGTCCCGGCCGTGCTCGAGGCGGCGTTCCGGGCGGCGCGCCGCGGGGGGATGACGGTGGCCATGGGGCTGCCCCACCCCTCCCGGACGCTGACCCTGCCGGCCCTGGCCTTCGCCGGGCTCGGGCAGTCGCTGGTGGGGTCGTACATGGGCTCCTCGGCGCCCCAGCGCGACATCCCCCGCTACGTCGCGCTGTGGAAGGCCGGGCGCATGCCGGTCGACCGCCTGCAGAGCGCGACCCTCCCGCTGGCCCGGATCAACGAAGCCTTCGAGAACCTCGCTGCCGGCGCCGCCGTCCGGCAGGTCCTCCTTCCCCAAGCCTGAACAGAAACGGACACGCCATGGCCATCGAGAGCCTGAACCCGACCACCGGAGAGCTCCTCCGCAGCTTCCCCGAGATGGGCAAGGACGAGGTCGACCGCATCCTCGACGCCGCGGTCCGCGCGCAGAAGGCCTGGGCGCGGGTCCCCGTCGCCGAGCGCGCCGTGCCCATGCGCAAGGTGGCGGCGCTGCTCCGCGAGCGCGCCCCGGAGCTCGGCCGGCTCGCGGCCCTGGAGATGGGCAAGCCGGTCAAGGACGGCGCCGCCGAGGCGGTGAAGTGCGCCTGGGTCTGCGAGTACTACGCCGAGAACGCCGGGAAGTTCCTCGCGCCACGCCCCGAGACGAGCGACGGGAGCAAGGCCTACGTCCGCTTCGACCCGCTGGGCGTGATCCTGGCGGTCATGCCCTGGAACTTCCCCTACTGGCAGGTCTTCCGGTTCATCGCCCCGCACCTCATGGCAGGGAACGGGGGGCTCCTCAAGCACGCCTCGAACGTGCCGCAGTGCGCGCTGGCCATCGAGAAGCTGATGCACGACGCCGGCTTCCCGCCCGACCTCTTCCGCACCCTCCTCGTCGGGTCGAAGCCGGTCCGCGGCATCATCCTCGACCCGCGCATCGCCGCGGCCACCATCACCGGGAGCGAGCCGGCGGGCCGCGCGGTGGCCGCCGCGGCGGGCGAGGCGCTGAAGCCCTCGGTCATGGAGCTGGGCGGCTCGGACCCGTTCATCGTCCTCGCCGACGCCGACCTCGACCAGGCGGCGAAGGTGGGAGCGGTGGCCCGCACCATCAACGCGGGGCAGAGCTGCATCTGCGCCAAGCGCTTCATCGTCGAGTCGACGGTGTACGACGCCTTCCTCTCGAAGTTCACCGCGGCCATGCAGGCGGTGAAGGTGGGCGACCCCATGCAGCCGGGCACCGACATCGGACCGCAGGCGCGGACCGACCTGCGCGACGAGATGCACGAGCTCGTGAAGCAGGCCATCGCCGAGGGGGCGCGTCCGGCCATGGGGTGCACCCTGCCGGCGGGACCGGGCGCCTTCTACCCGGTGTCGATCCTCGCCGACGTGAAGACCTCCAACGTCGCGGCGCGCGAGGAGCTCTTCGGGCCGGTGGCGGTGGTGATCCGGGCCGACTCGGCCGACCACGCCGTCCAGATCGCCAACGACTCGAGGTTCGGCCTGGGCGCGTCGCTGTGGACGACGAGCGAGGCCACCGTCGAGCGGCTCGTGCCGCGCATCGAGGCCGGTGCGGTCTTCGTGAACGGGCTCGTGAAGAGCGATCCGCGGCTGCCCTTCGGCGGCGTGAAGACCTCGGGCTACGGCCGGGAGCTGGGCCTCGAGGGGATCCGGGCCTTCGTGAACGTGAAGACGGTCTGGGTGAAGTGAAGCGCCTCCCGGTTGGCGCTACCCCGGCGGCAGCGCCACGACCACCCGGGCCACGCCGGAGCCGGCCGCGGAGACGGGCTGCGTCCCCAGGACCTCCCCGGTGCCGCCCGGGAAGGGCCAGTCCGGGGCGGAGGTCGCGGGCGTGCCGGGGAGGCGCCACCAGCCGAAGAGGGGCCCGGAGATCGCCGGCCCCGCCCCGGGCGCGGCCAGCGTGCCCAGGTCCGTCCGCTCGCCGTTCGTCCAGAGCGCGGGCACCGAGAGCTTGCGCGCCCGGTCGACCGGGTCGGGGGCGAGGCTCTCACCCGCGACGTACGCGCCCTCGAAGTAGAGGGCGACGCCCTCCCCGGCCCCGGTGGGATTCGACGGGTCGGCGGAGGGGAGCACGGACAGGATGCTCCCGGCCCAGATGGCCGGCTCGGGCGAGCCGGTCGCGGACCCCGTCCGGACCCAGCCGCTCGAGTAGGGAACGATGCCGACGAGCGCGAGGCCGGTGGGAGAGGCCCAGGGCGCCTGCCCGAAGTCGGTTCCGAAGGAGGGATCGGGAACTTCGTTCGTCCAGACCACCGGCTTCGCGACGGAGCCGCCCTCCGCGATGGCGGCCGACGACCAGATGTTGGAGGCGTCGTCCATCACCATCGAGACCCAGGCGCCGACGCTCGCGCCGGGCGCCGCGCCGGGCGCCGGAAGCAGGTCCCAGGTGGATGCGGTGAAGTCGAGGTAGAAGAGCCAGACGATCCCGGAGTAGGCCGGGGGAGAGCTCCCCGTGCGGTGGACGACGCCGGCGGCGAGCAGGTACTTGTCCGTCACCAGGATGCTCGTCACCATCCCCCCGTCGTGGTCGAGCGGCAGGAGGTCCGCCGGGTCGGACGCGACCACCGCGCCGTTCTTCCAGAACGTCGGCAAGGGCGACGTCGTCCCCGTGGCCCCTCCGACGAACCGATCGGGGATCGCGGTCCGGGTCGTCGCGGGCTGGGACGCGACCGCGAGCGCAGTGCCCTGGGTGGCCCCCGCCGGCAGCGCGAGGGCCTGGACGGCCCTCCCGGGCCAGGCGACGGGGAGCATGGAGGGAACCCCTCCCGTGCAGGCCACCGAGATCCACACCGCGAGAGGCTCGCCCGCCTCGCCGACGAGGCCCTGGACCGATCCCGACGGGGCGCAATCGCCCCCGTCGAGGAGCGGGAGGACCGACGGCGTGGCGCTCCCCCACCAGAGGACGGGCACGGGGTTCTCGCCCGCCTCGCCCGGGGACCAGGACCAGCCGCCCACGCCCACCAGCGGCGGCGCGGGATGGTTGCCGGAGCAGCCCCCGGCGACGAGGACGGTCGTGGCGAGGCCGGCAGCGAGGAAGGGAAGCGGGATCCGCATCCCGGGAGCATAGCGGCATCCGCCGCCCGGGTCAGCCCGGCGCGGGGAACGTGCGCGGCCGCGGCTGGGTGCGCGGGACCCGGATCAGGAACTCCGTTCCCTGGCCGACGGTGCTGTTCACCTGGAGGGTCCCGCCCAGGCTCTGGACCACGCGGCGCGTGATGGTGAGGCCGAGCCCCACGCCGCGCCCGGGTCCCTTGGTGGAGAAGAAGGGCGTGAAGAGCTTCTGCACGACCTCGGGGGGGATCCCCGGTCCGTTGTCCTTCACCGAGACGACCAGCTCGCCGTCCTCGACCCGGCCGCGCACCCGGATCCGTCCGGTCTCCTCGGGAACCGCCTCGATGTCGTTCTGGACGAGGTTGGAGAGCACCTGGCCGAACTCCTCGGGAACG
>DAIEMM010000166.1 GCA_027349605.1 Anaeromyxobacteraceae bacterium | reverse complement strand
CCGCCGACGGGGCGGTGACCACCGGGGCAGGGGCCAGGCCCCCGGGCGGCGGCGGAGGGGGCGGCGAGGGACGGGACGTGGCGCAGGCCGACAGGAGGAGCGCGGCGAGCGCAGCCGGGAAGGAAAGGCGCATGGATACCGGTGTTCTACTCCTTGCCGAGGATCTCGGACACCTTGCTCCAGAAGCGGCTCTGGGCCGGATGGGTCTCCTCCCCCGACAGGGCGGCAAATTTCTCGAGGAGGTCCCGCTGTTCCTTGGTGAGCCGGGTCGGGATCTCCACCTGGACGCGGACGTGCTGGTCGCCGCGCGCGCCGCCGCCCAGCGGGGCGATGCCCCTCCCCTTCAGCCGGAAGGTCTTTCCGGGCTGGGTTCCGGCCGGGATCTTGAGCTTGTGGGGGCCGTCGAGCGTGGGCACGTCCACCGAGGTCCCGAGGGTCGCCTGGGCGATCGACACCGGCAGCTCGCAGACCACCTCGGTGTCTTGCCGCTGGAAGATGGGGTGGTCCCGGACCTGGATCACCACGTAGAGGTCGCCCGGCTCCCCCGATGGGGACGGGGCGGGCTCCCCCTCGCCTCGGAGCTTGAGCCGCGTACCGCTGTCGACGCCGGGCGGGACCCGCACGTCCACCGCCGACTTCTCGGCCACCCCGCCGGCGCCGCCGCAGGCGGTGCAGCGGTCGGTGATGATCTTCCCCTCGCCGCGGCACTGGCTGCAGGTCCGGGACATGGCGAAGAAGCCCTGCTGGATCCGGATCTCCCCGGTGCCCCCGCAGTTGGGGCATTGCCGCGGATGGGTCCCGGGCTTGGCCCCGCTGCCGTGGCAGGTCTCGCAGCGCTTCGGGCGCTGGATCTCGATGCGCGAGGTGGCCCCGAAGGCGGCCTGCTCGAGGTCGAGCTCCAGGTTGTAGCGGAGGTCGGCCCCGCGGGAGCGGCGCTGGCCGCGGCGGTGGGAGCCGAAGACCTCGCCGAAGATCTCCCCGAAGATGTCGTTGATGGTGGCGGCGCCGCCGAACCCGGCAAACGGGTCGAAGCCCTGCTGCCCGTGGCCGAAATGGTCGTAGCGGGTCCGCTTCTCCGGGTCGGAGAGGACGTCGTAGGCCTCGGCGACCTCATTGAACCGGTCCTCCGCCGCGTGGTTCCCCGGATTCCGGTCGGGGTGGAATTCCATCGCGAGCCGCTTGAACGCGGTCCGGATCTCCTCCCCGGAGGCGGTCCGGGACACGCCCAGGACCTCGTAGAAATCTCTCTTCTCTGAGCTCATCGATGGCCGTGGCGAACCTAACGCCCCGAAAGGCCGGGGCAAGCGAAGGACGGGAACCGCGCCCTCGTGCCCGCCCCAGGGGCACTATGCGTCCGCGCCCCCGTCCTGTCCCTGCGAGGAGTAGATGGCATCGGCGATGCGGTAGGCGGAGCCCTCGAGCCGCTGCAGGGACTCCTTGATGCGCGCCGGCTCGGGTGACTGGAGGACCGTCTTCAGCTCCTCCAGGTCGGCCCGGATCTCGGCCAGGTCGTCGGCCTTGAGGGCGCTCGCGTACTCCTCCAGGCTCTTCTCGGTGGTGTAGATGAGCCCCTCGGCGTTGTTGCGGAGGTCGGCCAGCTCCCGCTTCTGCTGGTCCTCGGCGGCGTTCTGATCGGCGTCCTGGATGGCCCGCTGGATGTCCTCCTCGGAGAGGCCGGAGCGGGCGGCGATGCGGATCTGCTGCTTCTTGCCGGTGCCCAGGTCCTCGGCCTCGACGTGGACGATGCCGTTCGGGTCGATCTCGAAGCGGACCTCGATCTGGGGCACCCCGCGCGGCGCAGGAGGGATGCCCACCAGCTCGAAGCGGGCCAGCGTCTTGTTGTCGGCGGCCATGTCGCGCTCGCCCTGGAGCACGTGGACCGAGACCAGCGGCTGGTTGTCCACCGCGGTGGAGAAGACCTGCCCCTTCCGCACCGGCACGGTGGTGTTCTTGGGAATGATGCGGGTGAAGACCCCGCCGGCCGTCTCCACGCCGAGCGAGAGGGGCGTCACGTCGAGCAGGAGGACGTCCTTCACCTCGCCCTTCAGCACGCCTCCCTGGATGGCGGCGCCCACCGCCACCACCTCGTCGGGGTTCACCCCCTTGTGCGGCTCCTTGCCGAAGAACTTCTTCACCGTCTCCTGCACCTTGGGCATGCGGGTCATGCCGCCCACGAGGATGACGGTGTCGAGCTGCGCGGCGGTGACGCCGGCGTCCTTGAGGGCGATCTTGCAGGGCTCGATGGTCTTGTCGACGAGATCCCCCACCAGGCTCTCCAGCGTGGCCCGGTCGATGGTCTCGGCGAGGTGCTTGGGGCCGGTGGCGTCGGCGGTGATGAAGGGGAGGTTGACCTCGGTCTCGGTGGCCGACGACAGCTCGTGCTTGGCCCGCTCGGCGGCCTCCTTGAGCCGCTGCAGCGCCATGCGGTCCTTGCGCAGGTCGATGCCGGTCTGGTCCTGGAAGCGCTTCCCCAGCCAGTCGATGAGCCGCTGGTCGAAATCCTCGCCGCCGAGGAACGTGTCGCCGTTCGTGGCCTTGACCTCGAAGACGCCCTGGTTCAGCTCGAGGATGGTGATGTCGAAGGTCCCGCCGCCCAGGTCGTAGACGGCGAGCAGCTCGCCCTTGGCGGTCTGCTGCTTGTCGATCCCGTAGGCCAGCGCCGCGGCGGTGGGCTCGTTGATGATGCGCAGGACCTCGAGCCCGGCGATGCGCCCCGCGTCCTTGGTGGCCTGGCGCTGGGCGTCGTTGAAGTAGGCCGGGCAGGTGATGATGGCCTCGGTCACCGGCTCGCCGAGGTAATCCTCGGCGGTCTGCTTCATCTTGGCGAGCACCATCGCCGAGATCTCGGCCGGCGAGAGCTGCTTCCCCGCCACCTCGACCCAGGCGTCGCCGTTCTCGGCGGGGACGATGCGGTACGGGACAGAGCCGGCGGTGCGAGCCACCTCGCGGTCCTTGAACTTCCGGCCGATGAGCCGCTTCGTGGAGTAGATGGTGGACTCGGGGTTGGTGACCGCCTGCCGCTTGGCGATCTGCCCCACCAGGCGGCTCGAGCCCTCGGCGAAGGCCACCATGGACGGCGTGGTGCGCGACCCCTCGCTGTTGGGGATCACCACCGCCTCGCCCTGCTCCATGACGGCGACGCAGCTGTTGGTGGTCCCGAGGTCGATTCCGATGACCTTGCCCACTCCCCTACCCTCCCGACCCTTCGTCGGACGGCCCGGGGGCCGCCACCGCCACCATGGCCGGGCGCAGGAGCCGGCCGTTGTGCATCCAGGCCCGCCCGTGCTGGGCCACCACCGTCCCCGCGATCGCTCCCGGCGACGGCACCGTGGCCAGCGCCTCGTGCAGGGCCGGATCGAAGACCTCTCCAAGCGCATCTCGCGGCTCGACGCCGTGCCGGAGGAGCGCCTCCTCCACCTGGCGGAGCACCATCCGCACGCCGTCGGCGAGCGGGTCGCCGGGAGGCGCGGCGGCGAGCGCCCTTTCCAGGTTGTCCACGGCGGGAAGGAGGTCCTTCACCACCGGGCCGGCGGCGTTCCGGGCCGCTTCCTCGCGCTCCCGCGCCACCCGCTTGCGGAAGTTCTCCAGGTCGGCGGCGGTCCGCAGGAGCCGGTCGTGCTCGGCGGCGAGTTCCCCCTCGAGCCGCTTCACCTCCTCGGCGGCGCCGGGGGCGGGGGGATCGACCACCACGGCCGGGTCGTCGCCGGGCTCGGCGGGGGCGCTTCCCTCGTGCCGGGCCACGCTCTTCAGCGCCTCCTCCAGGACGGAGGCGGGGATGTCCGCGGCAAAGCTCCCTTTTTCTCCGGTTCCGGGCATGGTGGGTTCCCGTCGAATATCGCACAGGGGTCCTCCCTGCGGCAAGAAGGACGCCTTCCAAGTCCTCGGGACATCAGAGGAAAGGTAAGACTCCCGGTTCAGTGCCGGTCGGAGCCCGAGAGCGCCCGGGAGATCTCCCGGGCGGTGAGGTCGACGAGCGGGATGACTCGCCCGTAGTCCATCCGGGTCGGGCCGATCACGGCGAGGGCGCCCAGGACCCGGCCGTCCCGCACGTACGGCGCGGCGACCACCGAGACGTCGGACGTGGCGGCGAGGTCGCTCTCGGCACCGATGAAGATCTGCATCTCCCGGGCGTGGAGCACCCGGTCGAGCACCTTCAGGATCCGGTCCTTCTCGGCGAAGGTGCGCAGGAGCGCCCGGGCCTTCCCCATGTCGGCGAACTCGGGCGCGTCGAGGAAGGTGGCCTCGCCGTCGACGAGCACCCGCTCGCTGCCCGGGGCGGGGAGCGCTTGCTCGGCGAGCCGGAGCGCCTTCTCCATCAGGTCGCGCAGGGCGGTCTCGTCGGCCCGCATGTCGGAGACGATGGCCTCGCGCAGTCCCTCGATGCTGGTGGTCTGGAGCTTCGCGGACAGGTAGGCGGCCGCCTGCTCCAGCTCGGAGGCGGTGTACGGGGTCTCGAGCTGCACCAGCTTGTTCGTCACGAGCCCCGCCTGCGAGACGAAGACCACCAGGACCCGGTTCTCGCGAAGGCGGACGAACTCGACGTGGCGGGTGGGGTCGGAGAGGGGCGGCGGCGTCGACACCACCCCGACGTGTTGTGACAGGGAGTGAAGGAGCTCGGCGGTGCGGCCGAGCAGGCTGTCCGCCGCGGGGGCGCCCAGGGTGATCTTCTCGATCCGCTCCCGGTCGGCCGGCGAGGGCGGGCGGACCTTGACGAGCAGGTCCACGAAGAGCCGGTATCCGGCCGAGGTGGGCACCCGGCCGGCCGAGGTGTGGGGCTTCTCGAGCAGCCCGAGCTCCTCGAGGTCGGCCATGACGCTGCGGACGGTGGCCGACGACACCTCGAGATCGTGGCGGGTCCGGAGCGCCTGGCTGGCCACCGGCTCTCCGGTGTGGATGTGCTCCTGGACGATGGCGCGGAGGATCTCCCGCTCCCGCCGGCTCAGCTCGTGCTCGGGGGATGCCATGGAGACCCCTTACGGCTCTCCGAGGGGCCGCTGCGCAGCCTGGGCGAGCGACGGGAGGCGCCCGGCCCGGAGCTCGCGCCAGCGGGCCTGCGCGAGCGACCGGTCGCCCGACGCCTCGGCGAGGACGGCCTCGAAGTGGACCCGCTCCTCCGGAGACTCGAAGACCAGGAAGCGCCGGGCGCTTCCGTCGGCGTCGAGCCGCAGCGCCTCGGCTGCCAGCCGGGCCGCGTCGGCGTCGCCCCGGCCGTCGGCCAGCAGCGCCAGCCCCCAGGCGGGCTCGGCCCTGGCCGCGTCGATCTCGCGGGCCGCCTCGAGGTGCGCCTGGGCAGCCTGGAGGAACCCCTCGCTCGCATAGAGGTCGGCGAGGTTCACGAGCGCGGCCTGCTGCTCCAGCGGCGTCCCCCGCGCCACCACCTCGTCGAGCAGCTGCCGCGCCGCCTCGGAATGCCCCTCGAGGTGGTAGGCGACGGCCAGGTCGTTCAGCGCGTCCATCCGTTCCGGGTTCCCGCGCACGATCGACTCGAACCCCCCGCGCGCCGCGGCGAGCTGGCCCGCACGGAGCTCGAGGGTGCCGGGACCGGAGGCCCGGACCAGCACCCCGGCCACCGGCACGCCCCCGGACCGCACCGACGGGTCCTGGCCACCGCAGGCCGCGACGAGGGCCAGCGCCGGGAGCAGGAGAAACCGGGCGGAACGGAGAATCGACATCGGGCGGGACACCTCGGGGGACCGGTCGAGTGTAGCCACGCCCCCTCCGGGGATCAACCGACGGGGTGGAAGGCCTACTCCCGCGGCGATCCCGTGTTAAGCACCGGGCCGTTCATGACCGAGATCGTTCCCGCACCCTGGCGCGCCGTCGCCGAAGCCGTCGCCTCCGGCGGCGCCGACGTGGTCGGCCTCGGCGGCGCGGCCCGGTGGCTCGCGGCGCTCCGGATGCTCGACGCCGGGGCCGGACCAGGGCCCCTTCTCGCCGTCGCCGTCGACGAGGAGGAGGCGGACCTCCTCGCCCGCGACCTCGCCTTCTTCCTGGGCGGGGAAGGCCCGGGCGTCCCCGCAGTGGTCCGGATCCCGGCCGACCCCGTTCTCCCCTACGACGACCTCTCCCCGGACCGGGGCCTGGAGATGGACCGGCTGGCGGCGCTGGCCCGGTTGCACCTCTCCGGCGCGGAGGTGCGGGCGGTGGTGGTCTCGGCCCGCGCGCTGGCCCGCCGCCACGTCCCGCGCGAGGAGCTGGGTCGAAACCTGGAAGGGCTCGGCAAGGGGGTCACCGTGGACCGCGACGGGCTGGCCGCCCGGCTGGTCGAGCTCGGCTACGCCCGCGTCCCGCTGGTCGAGGACCCCGGGACCTTCGCGGTGCGGGGCGCGGTGGTGGACGTCTGGAGCCCGCTCCACGAGCGCCCGGTGCGCCTCGAGCTCTTCGGCGACGAGGTGGAGAGCGCGCGCGCCTTCGAGCCGGGAACGCAGCGCTCCCTCGGCGACGTGGAGGAGCTGGTGGTGGTGCAGGCCCGCGAGGCTCCCTTCACCCCTGGTGGAAAGGCGGCCGCGGTCCGCGCGGTGCGCGAGCTGGCCGAGAAGGTGGATCGCCCCACCTCCAAGGTGCGCGAGGTGATCGACGCCATCGAGTCGGGAACTCCCTTCTTCGGCATGGAGGCGCTCCTGCCGGGCTTCCACGAGGGGGGGCTCTCCTCCCTGCTCGACTACCTGCCGCGGGGGGTCGCGCTCCTCGTCGACGACCCGGACGGCGTGACCCGGGAGCTGGCCGGCCTGGACGCCGAGCTCGACCGGGAGCACGGCGCGGCGCTGCGGCGCGACGAGCTGGCGTTGCCGCCCGAGGCCCACTTCTTCCGGGCGGCCGAGGTCGAGGCCCTCCTGAGGCCGCTCCCGGCGCTGCGCATCCACCGGGTCTTCATCGGGACCGCCGAGCCCATCCGCTTCGCGCTGGGCGACACCGCCGCCATCCGTTCCGAGATCGAGACGGCGCACGGCGAGGAGGGCGCCCTCTCGCCGCTGGTGCGCCGGGTCCAGGAGTGGCGCAGCCGCGGCGTCGCCGCGGTGGTCGCCAC
>DAIEMM010000156.1 GCA_027349605.1 Anaeromyxobacteraceae bacterium | reverse complement strand
AGCCGGTCGGTGACGTCCCACTGCACGCCGAGCGAGCCCTGCCCGCCCCAGGTCGTGCCGGTCCCGTCGGCGGAGCGCAGGACGGCCGCGTCGAACAGCGCCGGATCGGAGCGCATCGAGAGGATCTGGGTCTGGGAGATGCTCGTGATGGCCACCCCGAACCCCACGCCGAAGCGCAGGAACGGGAGGGCGGCCCAGGCCGCCGAGAGGGTCGGGACCAGGGTCGAGATGTTCACGCGGGAGGAGTAGTCGACCTGGGTCCCGTCCAGGTTGGCCCCGTTGATCGCGGCGGACCAGGAGGTCGGCTTCGTGGCCGAGAAACCGATGCGCCAGCGGTCGGACGGGAGGACGTCCCCGCCCAGCACCGCGCCGAAGTAGCTGGGGAGCTGGGCGAGCGAGACCTTGCCGGCGGAGGTCTGGATCTGGCCGAGGTCGATCATCTCGAGCTCGTACCCGGTGGCGCTGGCGCCGATGACGCTGCGCCGGACCAGGGCCAGGCCGGCCGGGTTGTACCAGCCCGCCGTGGAGTCGCCCACGCGGGCCACGAATGCGCCCGACTCGAGCGCCTCCTCCTGCCCGATGAGGACCCGGTCGTAGTTGGTGAGCACGGCGCCGGGGGGCAGGAAGAAGGTGGACTGGGCCCGGGCCAGGGGTGCGGCGACCAGGACGGAAAGGGCGAGCAGGACGTGGCGTGCGCGGAGCATGCCCGCGGGAAGCTAGCACGTCCGGGGGACCGCTCGCCCCGCTCCCCGCCTCCCGCTATGCTTCCTCCTCGCGGGTGCAGCCGGACCCCCGGAGGACGCCATGATCACACTTCTGGTGAATGGAACCCCTCGCCCCGTCGACCTGTCCCCGGACACCCCGCTCCTCTGGGCGCTGCGCGACGCGCTCGGGCTCACCGGGACCAAGTTCGGCTGCGGGATCGGTTCGTGCGGTTCCTGCACGGTCCTGCTCGACGGGGCCCCGGTCCGGAGCTGCCAGGTGACCGTCGCCGAGGTGGGGAGCCGCAAGGTGACCACCATCGAGGGGGTCTCCCCCGACGGCACCCACCCGGTGCAGCGCGCCTGGATCGCCGACGAGGTCCCGCAGTGAGGATACTGCCAGTCCGGGCAGATCGTGGCCGCAGCAGCGCTGCTCGCGAGGAAGCCGCACCCGACCGACGCCGACATCGATGCCGCCATGGACGGCATCCTGTGCCGTTGCGGAACCTACCAGCGGATCCGTCGCGCCATCCACCGGGCCGCGAAGGAGGGGACGCCATGAGCACCGCGAAGCTGGGCCGCCGAACCTTCCTCCAGATCTCCGCCGGCACCGGCCTCTGGCTGGCCGCGAGCCCGCTGCGCGTGGCCGCCGCCGGGCCGGGCGTGGCGCCGGCCGGGGACTTCCAGCCCAGCGCCTGGCTGAACGTCGACCCGAAGGGCGCCGTCACCGTCTGGCTGGGGCGCTCCGAGATGGGCCAGGGCACCTACACCGGGATGGCGGTGCTCGTCGCCGAGGAGCTCGAGGCCGACTGGACGAGCGTGCGGGTCGTGCAGGCCGACGCCGATCCGAGGTACGGGCGGATGAGCACGGGCGGGTCGTCCAGCGTCCGGCAGTCCTGGGAGCCCCTCCGCAAGGCCGGGGCCGCCGCGCGTGAGATGCTGGTCGCCGCCGCCGCCGCCCGCTGGGGCGTCGCCCCGGAGACCTGCATCGCCGGGAAGGGCGCGGTGCTGCACGCCGCCTCGGGGCGGCGGGCCGGGTACGGGGAGCTCGCCGCCGCCGCCGCGAAGCTGCCGGTGCCGGAGAAGCCGCGCCTCAAGGACCCGAAGGACTTCACCCTCATCGGCAAGCCGGTCCCGCGGCTCGACACCCCGCCGAAGACCCGCGGGGCGGCCGTGTTCGGCATCGACGTGCGGGTGCCGGGGATGCTCCACGCCGTGGTGGCGCGGCCGCCCTCGCTCGGTGGAAAGGTGGTCCGGTTCGACGCGGCCAGGGCCATGGCCGTGCCCGGCGTCCGGAAGGTGGTCGAGGTCCCGTCCGGCGTGGCCGTGCTGGCCGACACCACCTGGGCGGCCCTGCGCGGGCGCGAGGCGCTCGCCGCCACCTTCGACGGCGGCCCGAACGGCGCGCTCGACTCGGCGGCCATCGCGCGGCTCGTCGACGCGGCTCCCCTGGAGGCGACGCCGGCGAAGCTCGAGGGGGACGTGGACAAGGCGCTGGCCGCTGCGGCCCGGAAGCTCTCGGCCACCTACACCCTCCCCTTCCTCGCCCACGCCCCCATGGAGCCCATGAACGGCACGGCGCGCGTGGACGCGGGCGGCGCGGAGCTCTGGATTCCCACCCAGGCCCCGCTCTGGGCCCGGGGCGACGTGGCCAAGGCGCTCGGCCTCCCCGAGGACAAGGTGACCGTTCACACCACCTTCCTGGGCGGAGGCTTCGGGCGACGCGCCTTCCCCGACTTCCCGGTGGAGGCGGCGCTGGTCGCGAAGGCGGCCGGCGTCCCGGTGCAGGTCACCTGGAGCCGGGAGGACGACTTCCTGGGCGACTTCTTCCGCCCCTGCGGCAAGAACGAGCTGCGCGGCGGGCTGGACGCGAAGGGCAACCTGGTCGCCTGGCACCACCTGGTGCGAAGCCCGTCCATCTCCCGCCAGAACTTCGGCGGGAGGGCCGGGCACCCGGACGTCCTCGAGGGGGCCATCGCCTTCCCCTACCGGAGCGGCGCCATCCGCATCGACGCCGCGGTCCCCACGGTCGGCGTGCGCCTCGGCTGGTGGCGCTCGGTCTACGCCTCGCAGAACGCCTTCCCCGAGGAGTGCTTCGTGGACGAGCTGGCCCATGCGGCGGGCAAGGATCCGCTCGCCTTCCGCCGGGCCCACCTGCCCCCGGACCACCCGCTCCAGGCGGTCCTGGCGCTCGCCGGCGAGAAGTCCGGCTGGGGGAAGAAGCTCCCCAGGGGCGTGGCCCGTGGCATCGCCTGCCACTCCTCCTTCGGCAGCCACGTGGCCGAGGTGGCCGAGGTCTCGGTGACGAAGGGGGCCATCCGCGTCCACCGCGTGGTGGTGGCGGTCTCCT
>DAIEMM010000120.1 GCA_027349605.1 Anaeromyxobacteraceae bacterium | reverse complement strand
CGGAGCGCATCCAGCACGGCGACCTCGACGTAGAACACCCGCAGCGTTCCCGCCACCCAGAGGAGGATCGCCGCCCACTCGATGAGGGACGACCCGCGCGCGGCGATGGCGCCGGCGTTCTCGGCCACGGAGTGGAGGCGGTGGATCTCCGGCATGCGCAGCCCGCCCACCAGGAGCGCCCGGAGCACCCGGACGACCGCCAGGAGCAGGAGCGCGATCATCCCGGTGTACAGCGAGCCGTCGGCGAGCCTGCGCCCCAGGCTGACGTTGCCGACCACGTTCGCGACGAGCGACGCGGCGAGGAGGACGGCCAGCAAGGTCATCGCGATGCGGATGTGCTTCCTCCGCATGGGGCGCAGGATGGCCCGGGACCAGGGCGCCTCCTTGCGGAGCAGCCGGACCGCGCCGACGAGGCCGACCGCCGCGACGAGGAGGGTCAGGAGCCGACCCGGCAGGGAAGACTCCGGGAGCACGGCGCCCAGGCGCGCCGCGGCGAAGAGCGCGGTGAACCCGTAGAGCGGCCCGCGGAACTCGGCGGGCAGCAGGTTTCTCGCCAGCAGCAGGAACGCCGGCAGGCTGGACAGCACCGCCAGCTCGGCCACGGCCGCCGGCGCGCGCGGCAGGAGCCAGGAGGTCAGGCTCATCGCGACGAGGACACCGGCGGAGATCGGGTGCGACAGGATCTCGGCGGGAGCGGCCAGCTCGGGATCGGTCGCCGCCCGCGCGGCGAAGGCGCGCCCGGCCCAGGCCACTGCGCCCACCACCCCCGCGAAGACCGCGAGCACCCAGAGGAAGCCGGTCCCCTCCTCGCGCACGAAGGCCGATTTCGCCGAGACGTTGTGCTGGAGGACCCGCTCGAGCTGATCTCCGAAGGCCCGGGCCGGCTGCTTGCGCGAGAAGATCTCCCAGATGGGCCGGGCCTCGATCTCGAAGAGCTGCTTCTCTCGGACCGCGTCGGCGCGGTCGGCAGCGCCCATCCAGCCCAGGATGCGGATGCGCAGGTTGGCCACCGCGTCCTGCGCGGAGAGCAGCCGGTCGAGCCGCGCGCGGACGCTCCTCTGGAGGTCGCCGATCGCCTCCCGCACCCCCTGGGCGCGCTCGACGACCGAGCTCCCCGCGCCGTCGGCGACGGCCTGCTGCTCGGTGAGCTTCCAGACCGCCGCCATCCGCTCCAGCTGCTTCGCGGAGTCGTACGTCGACCGGACGCCGGTCTCGATGCGGGAGCCCCAGCGGGCGAGCACCGCGTCCTGCCGGAGCATCTCCTGGCGAAAGTCGACGAGATCCCGGTCGGAGACGGAGGCCAACGGCTGGCCCGTCATCAGGGCGCCGGACCGCTCGACCGACTTCCCGAGCTCGTCGAGGGGCGCCAGCATCTCCTCGACGGAGGTGTCCGGCTCCGTCCTGGCCCGGATGGCGGCGAGGCTGCGGTAGGCGTCCACCGCGGCGGGAACGATGCCTGGGAGAGGGATGGCCTGCGGGGGCGCCGGTGAGCCGGCCTTGGCGGCGGGCTTGGCCTCCGTCGCCGCGGGAGGCACGAGCAGGTCCATCGGCCCGGCGGCCGCCGCGCAGCCCGCGCACAGGAGGAGGGCTGCCGTTGCGAGGGTGGCGCGCATGCGAGGCGTCATCGGGGCCATGCTATCCGAACCGGAGCCCGAAACCGGCGCTATCCGCGCGAGCGCCGGGTGGGCGTCGCCCTGCGTCCGACGCCCGCGTGGGCCGTCACCGCCCGGCCCGGGGCGCAGGTGTCGCAGCTCGCCCCGCAAGGGGCGACGTCCTCGCCGAAATGTCGCCCGAGGAGCCGGTGGCGGCACCCGGTGGCCTCCGCCCATTCGAACATGGCTCGCGCCTTCTGGCGCTGGAAGCGCGCGGTCGCCGCGTCGTCGGTGCCCTCGGCGAGCCGGTCGTGGGCCATCACGTCGGCCCAGGAGTAGAGGAGCACGCAGTCGGAGGGGGCCCCGTCGCGCCCGGCGCGCCCGATCTCCTGGCAGTATCCCTCCACCGAGCCGGGCATGTCGCGGTGGATCACGTAGCGGATGTCCGGCTTGTCGATGCCCATCCCGAAGGCCACCGTGGCCACCACCACGTCGGCGCTCCCGCCCAGGAACGCGTCCTGGACGCGCTCCCGCTCGCCGGCCTCGAGACCGGCGTGGTAGGCCAGCGCCTTGACCTTGCGTGAACGGAGGAACTCGGCCACCGACTCGGCCGACTTCCGCGCGATGCAGTAGACGATGCCGCTCTCCCCGCGGCGGGCGCGCACCCGCCGGAGGATCTCGTCCCGGGATCCCGGACCGTCGCCGCCCTTCTTCACCACGTGGAGGTGGAGGTTCGGGCGGAACACCGACCCCCGGAAGAGGACAGGGTCGCGCATGCCCAGCTGCTCGGCGATGTCGGTGGCCACCTTGGGCGTGGCGGTGGCGGTGAGCGCCAGCACCGGGGCGCCCCCGAACCGGGCCCGCAGCCCGGCCAGGTTGCGGTAGGCAGGACGGAAATCGTGCCCCCAGTGGCTGATGCAGTGGGCCTCGTCGACGGCCACCAGCGAGAGCCGCGCACCCGCCAGCGCAGCACCGGCGGCGCCCTCCAGCCCCTCCGGCGCCGCGTAGACCAGCTCGAACTCCCCGCGCCGGACCGCGGCCACGCGGCTGCGCCGCTCCTCGGCGTCGAGGGCCGAGTTGAGGAAGGTGGCGCGCAGCCCCACCCTGCCCATGGCCTCGACCTGGTCCTTCATGAGGGCGATGAGCGGGGAGACCACCAGCGTGACGCCTCCCAGCAACCGGGCCGGCAGCTGGTAGGTGAGCGACTTCCCCGACCCGGTGGGAAGCACCCCGAGCGCGTCCCGCCCCGCGAGGACCGCGTCCACGAGCTCGCGCTGGCCGGGGCGGAACGAGGGGAATCCGAAGACCTCGCGGAGGACCTGGGCGGGGTCCGAGGGCGGGCGCGCCGGCCATTCCGGGGGAGCCGCGGCCCCGGGCGCCGGCCGGACCAGGCGCGCCGCCTCGGGCGAGAAGAGGTCCGGCCGGTCGCGGCGGAGGTTCTTCAGCGCGGAGACGGTCGCACCGATCCGCGCCCGCAGTGCTTCGTCCCCATCTGGGGGGTCGCGCCAGGAGGCGAGGAGGGAGGCCACGTCCGGGTGATGCTTCATCGGGGGCGCACCGTAACACCTCCCTCCCACGGGAGGTTAGAGTCGGTTCATCGATGCGCGAGTCCACCGCCATCCGCCTCGCGGCCGTGCTGGCCGCGAGCCTGTTCGCCTCCTGCTCCACGCTCTCCACGGGCGTGGGCTACGTCACCGGCTCCACCCAGCAGAAGCAGCAGGAGGAGAAGGTCGCGCGGCTCCAGGCCGACGTGATGAGCTTCGCGGACGTCTACGTCGGGGAGGTCCTCGACGCCTCCTCGCGCATCCCGGCCGCCACCCAGGAGGACCGGGTCCGCCAGCTGTCCTTCCAGGTCCGGCAAGCCACCGCCGTCTACGAGATCGCCTCCGGCGAGAATCCCCTCGCCAACCTCCTCGACATGGTGGTCCTGGTGAACGCGATGCGGTCGGCGGCCGGCTCCCGCGGGTTCCAGGAGTCGTCTGGCGGCAACGGGAAGCTGCTCCTGGAGGTGCTCGTGCGGCGCGAGGGCCAGATCTGGGCCATCGCAGGCCACCTGCTGGACGGAGACCAGGAGCAGAAGCTGCGGAAGTACATCGAGGGCTGGCTGGCCCAGAACCCGGACGTCCAGGACGTCTCCGCCCTCCGGCTCGCCGACATGAGCTCGGTGCCGGGAAGCAAGGCGGCCGGCCTCGGCACCCCCACCGATCTGCTCAAGTCGATGGGGCTCGACCTGTTCGGCGGCATCGATCCCGCGGTGGCGGAGGTCCAGCGCAGCCGGCTGCTCGCCGAGCGGGCCTTCTACTTCGCGAAGCGCTGGCCGAGGCTCCTCGAGATGCAGACGCGGCTCCTCGGCCTCCAGCTCGCTGCCCAGCCCGCCCCGGCGCAGGTCCTCGCCGACGTCTCGCGGGTCTCGCTGGCCGCGGAGTCGGTCGCCCGGACGGCGGAGGGGTTGCCGGCACTCGTGGACCGGGAGCGGGAGGCGGCC
>DAIEMM010000115.1 GCA_027349605.1 Anaeromyxobacteraceae bacterium | reverse complement strand
TGGAGCGCCGCGACCCGCTCCCGCTTCTCCACCGGGGTCACCTCGGAGACGGCGGTCGAGATCCCCAGTCCCGCCGCCACCGACTCGGTGGTGCGCCGGTTGTCCCCGGAGAGGAGGCTGACGCGAAGGCCGAGGGCCTCGAGCTCGGCCACGACCTGGCGGGCCTCGGGGCGCACCGCGTCGGCCACCACCAGCAGCGCGACGAGCCGGCCGCCGCGCGACAGGAAGGCCACCGTCTCGCCCCGCTCCTCGCGCAGGCGCGCGTCCCGCTCGGATCCGGCCGGGATCTCCGCCCCCGCCTCGACCACGAAGGCCCGGCTGCCCACCCGGACCGGCTCCCCCTCGACCGTTCCCTCCACGCCCCGCCCCGGAACGGCCCGGAAACCGGTCGCCTCCGGTGCCGGTTCCCCGGGAAGCGCCCGCGCCGCCTCGACGATGGCCCGCCCCAGGCTGTGCTCGGAGCGCCGCTCCACCGCCGCGGCGAGCCGCAGCGCTCCGGCCACGTCGCCGCCCGGCGCCGGCAGCACCTCCCGCAGCTCGGGCCGCCCCCGCGTGACCGTGCCGGTCTTGTCGAGGAGGGCCTCGTCGGCGCCGGCCGCCCGCTCGAAGACGTCGCCTCCTTTCACCAGGAGTCCGCGCCCGGTGGCCACCCCGGTGGCGAGCAGCACGGCCAGCGGCGTGGCGAGGCCGAGGGCGCACGGGCAGGCGATGACCAGCACCGAGACCCCGATCATGAGGGCCTGGGGCGCCGCGGCGCCGTGGAGCAGGTGACCGGCGGTGGCCGCCACCGCCAGCACCAGGATGGCCGGCACGAAGACCCCCACCACCCGGTCCGCCACCGCCTGGATGCGCGGCCGGGACGCCTGCGCCTCCTCCACCGCGCGGATGATCCCGGAGAGCACGGTGGCCGCCCCGGTCCGGGTGACCTCGAGCACGAAGGAGCCGTGCAGGTTGACCGTGCCGCCGATGGCCGGCGCCCCCGGCTCCTTCCCCACCGGACGGGACTCGCCCGTGACTAGCGACTCGTCCACCTCGCTCCGCCCCTCGCGCACGACGCCGTCGGCCGGGACCCGCTCGCCGGGAACCACCTCGACCCGGTCGCCGGGGCGCAGCTCGGAGACCGGGACCCTCCGGACCTCGAACCCTCCCCCGGGGATGGCCTCCCGCCGGCGCGCCTCCCGCGGCTGCAGCGCCGCCAGCCGGGCCACCGCCTCCGATGCCCTTCCCTTGGCGGCGGACTCCACGTAGCGCCCCACCAGGACCAGCGTGACGATCATCGCGGCGGTGTCGAGGTAGACCTCGCCCCCGGCGAGCATCTGCCAGGCGCTGTAGGCGAGCGCGGCCCCGGCGCCCAGCGCGATCAGCGCGTCCATGTTGAACCGTCCGTGACGCAGGCTGCTCACCGTGTTCCGCAGGAAGGGAGCCCCCGAGTAGAAGTACACGGGGAGGGTCAGGCCGAGCCCCACCCACTCGAGCAGCCGGCGGGTCCCGGGGTCGATGCCCTGGAAGTAGCCGGCGTAGAGGGCGATGGTGACGACCATGAGCTGCGAGGAGAGGAAGCCGGCGGTGCCCAGGCGGACCAGGAGGTCGCGCGTCTCGCGCCTCCGGGCCGCCTGCCCCTCGGTCTCTCCGTAGGGCTTGGGCAGGTAGCCGGCCGAGCGGATGCGCCCCAGCACCGCCGGGAGCCCGGTCACGGCCGGGTCGAAGCGGACGCGGGCCCGGTGGGTCGCGTAGTTCACCCGCGCGAAGGTCACGCCGGGCAGCTTCCCGAGGAGCCGCTCGTTCAGCCAGACGCAGGAAGCGCAGCGGATCCCCTCGACGTAGAGGTCCACCTCGGAGGTCCCGTCCTTCCCCTCCCGGACGGCCGCCCGGAAGGCCTCGACCTCCTGCGGGTCCTCGGGGCGCGCGGCCAGCCCGCCCTCGTCCCAGCGACGCCCCTCGTAGAAGGCGGAGAGCCCTTCCTCGCGGATGAGGCGGTGGATTCCCTGGCAGCCGGTGCAGCAGAAGACCCGTTCCTCGTCCCCGTCGCGCTCCCGGACCGCCTCCCGCTCCGGGAACTCGAGCAGGCAGTGGTCACAGCGAAGGGACATGGACGCGCAGCCCCCGCAGGACGAAGAGGACCCCGAGCAGCGCCACCAGCAGCCCGCCGGCCCGGTAGAGCAGCCCGCGGGCGCGGAAGGAGAGCGCGTTCACCACCGCCCCGGCGAGGAGCAGCGCCGGCATCGTGCCGGCCCCGAAGGCGAGCGCCAGCGCCATCCCGCGGGCCGGGTGGCCGGTGGCGGCGGCCGCGGCGAAGGCCGAGTAGGAGAGCCCGCACGGGAGGAACCCCAGCACGAGGCCGAGCGGGTACGCGCGCGCGGGCGCCTCGTGCCCGGCCAGCCGCCGGACCGCGCCCAGGACCCGGCCGGCCAGCCGCCCCTCCGCGCTCTTCACCCAAAGTGATTGGACCGCCGCCCCGAGCCCCATCGCCACCATCAGCGCGCCGGCCAGCACCGCCACCACGTCCTGCCATCCCGCCAGGCGGCCGGCCACGTTGACGAAGGAGCCCGCCAGGCCCATGACCGCGCCGAGGGTGCCGTAGGTGGTGATGCGCCCGAGGTGATAGGCGAGCTGGGGCAGGAGCGCGCGGCGGGCCGGGATGCCCGGGGGCGCGGAGATGCCGAGCGCCCCCACCAGCGGGCCGCACATGGCCACGCAGTGACCGAATCCGCCCAGGAACCCGGTGGCGAGCGCGATGGGGAGCGAGGCGTCCACGGGCGGACGACTACTCCGCCGCCAGGAACGGGAACCGCGCGCGGGTCTCGCCGCCACCGGCCAGCCGGATCACCACCTCGGCCACCCAGTCCCGTCGTCCGCTCGCGCAGCGAAGGAGCGCGCCCTTCCCGGCGTAGCGTCCGGCGCCGGCGGCGCGCAGCGGGATGCGGTCGTCCCCCATGAACATGCCGGGCATGGAGAGCTCCACCGCCACCTCGGCGCCGGCGACCGGCTCGCCCCCGCGCGTGAGCTGGACCGCCGCGTCGATCTCCTTCAGCGGCGCGGGAGGGCGCGGCGAGAGCTCGAGGACCACCCGGACACCGCCCGCCTCGGCGGCGCAGGCGCGCAGCCCCGCGTCGCAGTGGACGCCCTCGCCGACCTCCCCGGCCACGTGGATCCACCTGCCCAGGGTGAGCGATTCGCCGCCGCGACGGACGACGACGTCGAGGTCCCAGAACCCCGGCTCGGTCAAGGGGAGGACGGCGCCGTACCACCCGCCCCCGGAAGGGGTCGCGGGCGACGAGCAGTCGAAGCGGCTGGTTCCGGCGCGGGAGACCCGGAAGAGCACCTGGGCGTCGTCGATGGGGGCTCCGTCCTTGCCGGTCAGCTTGACGGTCAGCGCGGCCTCCCGCCCGGCGCGCAGGGAGCTCTCGTCGACCACCACGTTCCAGCCGAGGGCCTGGGCCCGCTTCCGGTCGGCATCGTGGTGGATGCCCGAGTCGTACGGGTCGGCGACCACGGTCCGCTCGAAGCTGCCGGCTCCCACCCAGATGGCGCCGGCGACGGCACCCAGGGCGGCGACGACGACGATGGCGATGACGATCTTCACGGGGTCCTCGGCAGGAACACGGGCACCTGCGCCCGCACGGTATCACCGCGCGCGTCGGTCGCGGAGAGGTGCGCCTCCACGACGGGGCCGGGGCCGAGCCCGGACGCCGAGGCGACCAGGAAGACCCGCCGGTGCTCCCCGGGCGCGAGCTCGACCCGGTCGGGGCTGACCGTGGCCTGGCCTCTGACCGGGGCCAGCGCGAGCGACAGCACCACCGTCCGGCGGCCGCGGTTCTCCAGCGCCACGTCGTAGGCGTTCACCACCCGGCCGTCGGGAGCGAGCCGGGGGGAGAACCGGGACGAGAGGGCCGCCGTCAGGTCGAGGCTGGCGCGCCCGGCGTGCACGGCGGCGAGAAGCGTCCCCCCCACGGCGAGGATCGACGCGGCGGCGAGCCCCAGCACCACCGGTCGCAGCAGGCGTGGCCGCTCGCCCGGCGCACCGAAGAAGTAGTCGACCAGGGTGGGCCTCCCGAATTTCGCCAGGATGGGGGCGCAGGCGTCCACGCACTGCGCACAGGCGATGCACTCGGCCTGCAGCCCGTCGCGGATGTCGATGCCGGTGGGGCAGACCCGCACGCAGGCCAGGCAGTCGATGCACTCCGCGTCCCGCCGCTCGTCGTAGGCCACCACCAGCGTGGCCCGGTCGAAGAGGACACCCTGCAGCTTGGCGTACGGGCAGGCGGTGGCGCAGAACCGCGCCCGGACGAAGCCCAGGTCGAGGAAGAGCGTGACGCCGAGCACGGCCCAGGCTCCTCCCAGCACCGGACCGAGGTCGAGGGCGAGGAGGCGTGCGAAGAACTCCGCGGGCGGAACGAAGTACCAGAGGGTGGCCGCCGAGAAGACCACGGCGACCGCCGCCACCGTCCCCCAGGCGAGCGCGAGCCGGACCGGACGCCGCCTCTTCCGGGCGCGCTCGACGTGGAGCGCCTGGGTGAGGTCGCCGAGGATGGTCTGGGGACAGCTCCATCCGCACCAGACCCGGCCCCAGACGAAGGTGACGAGGAGGAAGACGAAGGCGAGCGCCAGGGTCGCGAGCAGGACGACGAAGAACTCGTCCATCCAGAGGGTGGCCCCGAGGACGTGGAGGCGAAGGCTCCCCACGTCGAAGCGCAGGGCGCTCTCGCCGCGGAGGGTGACGAAGGGGAGCCCCAGGAAGACGGCCGCCTGCGCGAGGCCGGCCCACCTCCGCCAAGGGCCGATGCGCCGCGTGGTCGGCCCGCTGCCCCTACTCGTCGTCATCGAGCATCTTGTACTTCGCCGCCTCGACGCTCGCCTTCCTCTTCTTCGAGAAGTTGTGGACGATCACCCAGACCAGCGCCGCGCTGAGCAGGAGCCCGAAGACCAGGTAGACCCAGTCGTCGCCGGGGATGGTCTCCGGTCTCACCCTACCCCCTCCCGGCCCTGCGCTTGCGCGCCGCGAGGTAGAGCCCGATGGCGGCCAGGGTGGGCAGCGCGGTGAAGAGGACGGTCATGAAGATGTTGGCCGCCGCGTCGCCCGAGGTGGCGACGGCCGCCTGGGTGGACTCCTCGTAGGCCCGGTACTGGGACCAGCCGCCCAGGGACGGGCTGTAGGTCCAGACGTAGTAGACCCCCCAGACGATGAGCCCCCAGTACAGGGCCCACCAGCCCAGCGGGATCTTGCTGACCGTCTCCTTCGCCTCGAGTCCGTCCGCGGTGTCGGGAAGTTCGTTCATGGCCGTCGATCCTCTCAGTGCTTTCCGCCGGTCTCGTGCTCGCGCTTCTCCGTCGCGGGCGCCTCGCCGCCCTCGTGGTGCTGCTGGGCGCGGATGAAGCTCACGATCCTCCAGATGCCGTCGGGCGGGATCTGGGAGCCGAAGGCCTCCATGCCGCCGTCGGGAAGGCCCGGGCGTCCGATGGCCTTCTTCGCGTCGCTGCCCCCGGAGATGACGGCGAAGTACTCGCCGTCGGTGCCGTATCCGGGCTGCGCGAGGAACTTGCCCTCGGTGAACGACGGGCCGATGCCGCCGTGCCCCTCGTCCCCGTGGCACACCGAGCAGTTGGCGGCGTACAGCGCGGCGCCCGCCGCGACGGCCTGGGGCGAGCTGCCGAACGGGTTCACGGCCGCGAGGTCGAGGCCTCCCGCCGCCTTGGGCTTCTCGACCGCATGGCCCAGCTGCTGGGTGTAGGCGACGAGCGCGTCCATCTCGGTCTTGCTCGAGAGGTCGGCGATCTGCTGCACCGTGTAGGGCAGGGAGAGCGCGTCCATGTGGGCCTGCACCGAGGCCGGGTCGAGCTTCTCCTTCTTCATCCAGCCGTAACCCGGCATGTTGGAGCGGGGCACGACGGCCTGGGGGTTGTCGTAGTGGGCCAGGTGCCAGGAGTCGGGGCGCTTGCCCCCCTCGCGCGCCAGGTCGGGCCCGGTGCGCTTCGACCCCCAGAGGAAGGGGCGGTCGTAGGCGAACTCGCCGGCCTTGGAGTAGTCGCCGTAGCGCATCACCTCGGTGCGCAGCGGCCGCACC
>DAIEMM010000102.1 GCA_027349605.1 Anaeromyxobacteraceae bacterium | reverse complement strand
GCCGCCGGCCACCGGAGCCCCGTCCAGTCGCGCACGTACCCGATCCACACGGTGCCCACTCCGAGCAGGACGAGGTAGAGGGCGCCGGGCACGAGGTTCCCGCTCGCCCTCTGCATCAGGAAGAGCGCCGTGACCATGCCGCCGAGCGAGACCACCCAGGCGAGCGACGGCAGGCCCCGGCGCGTGGCCAGCAGGAGCGCCGCCGCCGTGAGGGCGGTGAGCACCGCAGCGGCCGCGACCGGGGGGAAGAGCTTGAACTTCGTGGCCCCCTCGTAGAGCAGCGGGAAGCCGATGACGACCACCGAGACCGCGTGGAAGGCCGCGGAGAGGGTCTGGCCGGCCTTGCCGGCGCGGTCGGCCATGACCATCCAGGCGCCCGCGTAGGCGAATCCGAGCCCCACGCCCAGCCAGGCAGGGACGCTCCCCGAGTCGGTGACGGCGCGGAGCACGAAGGCGCCGGCCAGCACCAGGAAGGAACGCCCGCCCAGCGAGAGGACCCGCGTGGCCTGGGCGGCGTCGAAGGCCCCTCCGCCCCCCCGGGCCGGGAGGGCGGACCGGTCCAGGGCGGCCTGCGCCGCGGATCGACGCGCCTGGGGGCCGGCGTGCTCGAGCGCGGCGACGCGCGACTCCAGCCGCGCCACCGTGTCCGCGAGATCGGCGAGCCTCGCCTCCAGGAGCGGCGTGTCCTGCATCCGGTCCTCCTCCCCCGCGCGCCCGGAGGCGCGCGGAACTCAAGGCACGTGGCTTCCCGCCGGCGCCGCCCCGGGGGGTGCGGCGGGCGGATTCGCGGCCGGGCCGCCCTCCGGCTCCTCGATGCCCAGCACGCGGTCGAAGACCCAGAGGATGACGAAAGGCGCCACGAAGAGGGCGATGGCCACGAGCACGCCCTCCCGCCCGAAGATCTCCGGCTCGTACGGGGAGCGGAGGCCGCGCAGCGACTTGGAGAGCAGCTGGCCGCCGATGACGATGTTCCAGCGCATCGAGAAGACCTGGATGAGCGTGAGGAACGCGGCGACGGTGGCCAGCGTGTTGCGGACCTTCTCGTGAAGGTAGCGGTTCATGAGGACCACCACCGCCAGCAGGATGAGCGGGATGAGGCCGCCCACGATCATCTGCATGGTCACGTAGGAGAAGGAGAGCCGGGTGGTGAGCAGCTCGGAGATGATGAGCCAGGACTCCGACTTCTCGTAGGCCATCACGATGAGCTCGAGCTCCTCGAGCGTGATGGTCAGGATCAGGAAGAACCAGAGCCAGCTGGCCAGCGCCTGCACGCAGCTGGCCACCACCGGGCGGCGCTCGAGCTTGGCGTGGACCTGGTAGAGGAGGATCAGGAGCGCGATGCCCGAGACCGCCGCCGAGAGCAGGAAGATGACCGGCATGAGCGGCGTCGACCACCATGGGTTGGCCTTGATGGCGCCGAAGATGAACCCCACGTAGCCGTGGAGCATGCAGGCGGCGGGCAGGCAGATGCCGGCCAGGATCTTGATGGCCTTGTGGTCGATCTCGATGGCCTCGGGGGAGGTGTCGTAGGTGCCGAGCGCCAGCGCGGCGTAGAAGGCGCGCTTCGTCCCGCGGCTGCGGCGGGCCCGCTCGATGATCTCCTGCCGCCACACGAACCAGAGCTCGAGCACGAGCACGAGCATGTAGAACGAGTAGAGGATGCCGAAGCCGGCCATGGCCGAGGTGAAGTTGGGCGTGACGATGACGAACGGGCCCCGCTGCGGCTGCCCCAGGTGCAGCTGGAGCGGCAGGGACGCCACGAGCAGGAACGCGAAGGAGGTCGCCATGGCGAGGCGCGCCACCGGCTTGAACTCCTGCCGGTCGAAGAGGTGGTAGAGCGAGGTCACGATGAAGGAGCCGGCCACGAACCCGGTGATGTACGGGTACATGACGATCATCAGGCTCCAGGTGACGTGGATGTCGTTGGGGAAGGCGAACCCCGTGATCTCGGGCATCACCGGACCTCCTTGTCGAGGTGGGTGTAGTAGCACTGGGGCTCGGTGAGCAGGTGCCCCTGGAGGATCTGCACGCGGTCGTGCTCGACGACGGCCCGCACCGGGTCGCCCTCCTTCTTGAGGTCGCCGAACTGGCGCGCCTGGGTGGGGCAGACCGTCACGCAGGCCGGCTTCAGCCCCTTGGTGATGCGGTGGTAGCACCAGGTGCACTTCGAGGCGGTGTGCGTGGCCGGGTGGATGAAGCGGCTGCCGTACGGGCAGGCCTGGACGCAGTAGCCGCAGCCGATGCAGCTCTCGGCGTCGACCAGCACGGCCCCGTCCTTGGTGCGGTAGGAGGCGCCCACCGGGCAGACCTGCGTGCAGGGGGTGGCCCGGCAGTGGTTGCAGATCTTGGGGACGAAGAACGACTTGTTGGCGACGAACCCCACCTGGACCGGGGGGAAGCCGTCCATGCCGCCGTTCGGCGAGTCGACGTGGCTGTCCTCGCTCCCGACCACGTAGCGCTCGATCCAGGTGCGGTAGAAGCCGTCCGGCACGTCGTTCTCGGCCTTGCAGGCCCGTGCGCAGGATCCGCAGCCGATGCACTTCGTGGTGTCGATCAGGTAGGCCCAGAGGTGCTCGTTCCAGTCGTACGCGCCGCCGCCCGGACGCGGCGCGCTGGTGGGGGAGGAGGACGAGGAGGCCAGGGCCGAGCCTCCGATCACCGTGACCACCGCGCCCCCGGCCAGTTTCAGCGTGCCGGCGAGGAACTCGCGGCGGCCTCCGTCGCACCCGTCGTGACAATCGCTCATGGTGTCCTCCTTCAGGGCTTCGGCGAGTGCGGGTCGTGGCATTCCAGGCAGACCTTGCCCTCGACGGGCCCGTTGACGTGCTGCTCCAGGTCGACCTGGGGGAACCCGGCGGGGCGGGCCGCCACCTTGCGGTGGCATCGCGCACAGAGGGTGAACGAGCGGTCGACGGGTGGCTTGACCACCGAGCCGTCGGCCAGGATGTGGGCGCCGAGCGGGGCGTGGCAGACCTCGCAGTTCACGTTCTTGTGCGCCCCGGCGGCGCGCTTGGTGGCCTCGTCGGAGTGGCAGTCGGCGCAGGCGGCCGCACCCGCGTACAGCACCGGGCGCGCGTCCATCTGCTGCGCGACGTTGGCGCCGCGGTAGCGCCCGTAGAGCCCGTAGGTCCTGGGGACCAGGAAGCCGCGGGCCAGGAGCACCACGGCCAGGATCACGGCCACCAGGATGACGATGCGGAAGACGTGCTTTCCGTGCTCCATTCAGTGGACCTCCGTCCCGGAACCGCCGGGCGGATCGAGGCGTTCGGGAGCGAACAGGAACGCGAGCCAGTTGCGGTGGATGCGCTTCCGCTCCGGGTCGAGCGGGAGCGCGTCGCGGGAGAAGAGGACGGAGAGGAGCGAGGGCCGGCCGCCCGGCGGCTCGGGCGGCGCCTCGGGCAGCGATTCCGTCGCGAGGAGGGCGCGGAAGCGGGATGGCCGGGGGGACGAGGGTCCCTGCGGGGGCGCGGGCGGCAACGCCTCCCGGCTGAGACCGGACCGCAACAGCTTTGCAAGCCCTTCGAGACGTCCAGGCAACGCGGCACCTCCGATCCCGGGGAAGCGAACCACACCCGACCGGGGCTGATCATTTCGCCATGCGTCAAATCGTACCGGGTCCTGATCCCGATCAATCCGGGCCGCGTCGGGGCCTGCTGCTACAGTCCGCGGAAGCCCATGCTGCTCGCCGCCGCGCTCGCCCTGTCGCTCTCCGCCGCCTCGCCCTGCGTCGAGATCCTCTCCCTCTCCGACCTGCACGGCCGCGTGGATGCCCTTCCCCGCATCGCCGCGGAGATCGCGCCGGTGCGGGCCCGGGCCCCCTCCCTGCTCCTCGACGCCGGCGACTCGGCCCAGGGCACCGTCGAGGCCAGCCTCTCGGCCGGCGACGCGGCCGTCGCCGGGCTGGCAGCACTGGGAGTGGACGCCGCGGCGCTGGGGAACCACGACCTCGACTTCGGCCAGGACGCGGCCCGCCGCCGCATCGCCGCGGCCCCCTACCCCACCCTGGCGGCCAACCTGCGGGACGCCCGCACCCGCCGGATGCCCGACTGGCGAAACCTGTAACCGGGCCGGATCTTCCGGCTCGCCGGGGGGCCCGCGGTGGGCGTCTTCGGCCTCTCCACGCCGGCCACCCCGCGCCAGACCATGCCCGCCAACACGGCCGGGCTCCGCTTCGGAAAGCTGGCCGCCGAGGCGGAGTTGCAGGCCCGCGCCCTGCGCGCCCGCGGCGCCGACCTGGTGGTGGGCCTGGTCCACGCCGGCGGCTCCTGCCGCGACCTCGCGCCTCCCGACGACCTCTCCACCTGCGACCCGCGGAGCGAGCTCTTCTCGCTGGCGCGCGCGCTTCCGGCCGGCCTCGTCGACGGCCTTGTGGGCGGCCACACGCACGGGTTCCTGTCACACGGGGTGAATGGGGTGGCGCTCCTGCAGGCCGGATCGAAGGGCCAGGCGGTGGGTTGGCTCACCCTCTGCGTGGGGCAGCCGGCGCGCTTCCACCTGCCGATCCGCCCGGGCGACGAGAAGGCGGGCGGGGCCCCGCCCGAGGACCCGAAGGTGCGGGCGGCGGTCGCCCCCTACCTGGCCGCGGCGGAAGCCGAGCGCCGGCGGCTGGTGGGGGTGCG
>DAIEMM010000084.1 GCA_027349605.1 Anaeromyxobacteraceae bacterium | reverse complement strand
CGCCGGTTTGACTTCGCTCGGCTGCGCCGGTTAGCTTCCGCCCGCCGCGACCCCGGCCACCCATGAACGAATCCCGGCATGCTTCCCACCGAGTCCCCGGCGAGGACTGGGGCGACTGGCGCTGGCAGCAGCGGAACATGCTGCGAACCCTCGCCGACCTGGAGGCCGTGGTCGACCTCACGCCGGAGGAGCGTCGCGGCATGGCCGGCGCCGCCGGGCGTTTCCGGGTGGGGGTGACCCCGTACTACGCCTCGCTCATGGACCCCCGGCACCCGCACTGCCCGGTGCGGATGCAGGTCGTGCCGGTGGCCGCCGAGACCGGTGAGGCCGAGGGCGACCTGCGCGACCCGCTGGGGGAGGACGGCCACCGCCCGGTCCGCTCCATCGTCCACAAGTACCCCGACCGGGCGCTCTTCCTCGCGGCCGACCACTGCGCCGTGTACTGCCGCCACTGCACGCGGCGCCGCATCACCGGGGGAGAGGAGGGGGCCTTCGACCGGGACTCCGCGGCCGAGGGGATCGCCTGGGTACGCTCCCATCCGGAGGTCCGGGACGTCATCGTCTCCGGCGGCGACCCGCTCGCCCTCTCCGACGACCGCATCGGCTGGATCCTCGAGGAGCTCCGGGCCGTCCCCCACGTCGAGATCCTCCGGGTCGCCACTCGTGCACCCGTGGTGAACCCGATGCGGATCACCGGGGCGCTGGCGGCGCTGCTCCGGAAGCTCGCCCCGATCTTCGTCGTGACGCACTTCAACCACCCCAAGGAGTGCACCGCGGAGGCCCGGGAGGCCTGCGAGCGGCTGGTCGACCACGGCGTCCCGGTCGAGAACCAGACCGTGCTCCTGCGCCGGGTGAACTCCTCGGCCCGCACCATCGCCGACCTGAACCACCGGCTGCTCTCCTGGCGGGTGCGCCCGTACTACCTCCACCAGGGCGACCTGGCCGAGGGCACCGGACACCTGCGAACGCCGCTCGCGGTGGGGCTCGGGATCCTGGAGGCGCTGCGCGGGCACACCAGCGGCCTCGCCGTGCCCCACCTGGCCGTGGACCTGCCCGGCGGCGCGGGGAAGGTGACGCTCCAGCCGGGATGGCTCCTCGGTCCCGGGGACCCCGCCGTCCCTCCCGCCGGGGCGAGCGGGACGGTGGCGCCTCCGGGCCGGGCGCGCGGGCACTGGCTGCGCAGCTGGAGGGGCCGGCCGGTGTTCTACCCGGAACCCCTCGAGACCGATTGCACCTGTCCCTACGACGAGGTCTTCTACGGGGATCGCGCCGCGCTCCGGCGAGGAGGAAACGGGTGGTAGCCAAGATCATCGAGGTGCTGGCCGTGTTCACGACGTCGGTGATCTCGGCCATGGGCTACGGCGGCGTGGTCCTCCTCATGGGAATCGAGAGCGCCTGCATCCCGCTGCCGTCCGAGATCATCATGCCGTTCGCGGGGTACCTCGTGTACCAGGGGCAGTTCACGCTGCTGGGCGCCGGCTTCTGGGGCGCGGTGGGCTGCGTGGTCGGGTCGATCCCGGCCTACTACCTGGGCATGTACGGGGGGAGGCCCATCATCGAGAAGTACGGGAAGTACGTGCTCCTCTCCCACCACGAGCTCGACCTGGCCGACCGGCTCTTCGAGAAGCACGGATCGGCGGTGGTCTTCTGGGCGCGGCTCCTGCCCGTCGTCCGCACCTTCATCGCCTTCCCGGCGGGCGTGGCGCGGATGAACATGACGAAGTTCGTCGTCTACACCTTCGCCGGCTCGTTCCCCTGGTGCCTGGGGCTCGCCTGGGTCGGGATGAAGCTCGGCGAGAAGTGGAACAGCGACCCGCGCTTCAAGGCCTGGTTCCACAGCTTCGACCTGGTCATCGGCGTCGCCATCGTCCTCGCGGTGGCCGCCTTCGTCTGGCACAAGCTCCGCTCGGCCCGCCGCCCCGGCGCCGGCGCCACCCCGTAGGACGGAGCGTGGGCGCCTCGACGCACGGAAGCGGCGCCCTCCTGCTGATCGCAGCCCTGCTCTCCGCCGGCCCGGCGCGCGCCGTGGAGGTGGTGCGCATCTCGGTCGGCCCGGGCGTCGCCGAGGTGGAGCTGTCCGGACCCGGGCTGGCGGCGGAGTCCCTGCGCGAGGGCGCCGAGCGCCAACGGGTCGCCGGGGGCCGGGCGCGCCTGCGGCTCGACGGCGAGCGGCTGTTCCTGGACGGGAAGCCGGTGGACGGGGCCGGGCTCCTGTTCACCTCGAGTGGGTCGATCCGCTGCCGCGGCCGGGATCTCTCCGGCGAGGTGGAGGTGCGCCGCGCCCCGGACGGCCTCTCGGTCATCGACGTGCTCCCCGTGGAAGCCTACGTGGCGGCCGTCGTCGGCGGCGAGATGCCGCCCTCCTTCCCGGCCGAGGCGCTCAAGGCCCAGGCGGTTGCGGCCCGGACCTTCGCGGTGGGCAGGAAGATCGAGGCCCGCGAGCTGGGCCTCGACTTCGACCTCGGCTCCACGGTCCTCGACCAGGTCTACCCGGGAGCGGGGAAGGCCGATCCGCGGGCCCGTGCCGCCGCCGAGGCCACCGCCGGCGAGGTGCTGGTGAAGGACCACCGGCCCATCGAGGCCTACTTCCACTCCGCGTGCGGAGGCCGCACCGAGCGCGGCGCCGACGCCCTGGGGCGGGACCTCCCCTACCTGCCCTCGGTCCCCTGCGATCGCTGCCAGGGCTCGCCGTCCTGGCGCTGGACGGTGCGCATCCCGGCGGCCGAGCTGGGGCGGGCGGCGGGACTCCCGGGCCCGGCGACGCGCCTGGCCGTGGTGCGGACCACGTCGACCGGACGGGCGGCCGGGCTCTCCGTCGAGGGGGCCGGAGCGAAGGTGTCGCTCGACGGCACGGAGTTCCGGCGCAGGATCGGCTACGGCCGGCTCCCCTCGCTCGCCTTCTCGGCGACGGTGACGAGGGGCGTCTTCGTCCTCACGGGACGGGGCATGGGGCACGGCGCCGGCATGTGCCAGTGGG
>DAIEMM010000509.1 GCA_027349605.1 Anaeromyxobacteraceae bacterium | reverse complement strand
TCCCGTTGCCCGGCAGCGCGATCCCCATGGCCTCGCAGAGCACGTTCATCGAGTTGGCGGTGAACATGCCCGAGCAGGACCCGGCGCCGGGGCAGGCGGCGCACTCGATGGCGTAGAGCTCCTCGTCGGTCATCTTGCCCTGGGCCCGCTTGCCCACCGCCTCGAAGGTGGTGGCGAGGTCAATCTCGGTGCCGTCGGCGAGCTTCCCCGCCTTCATCGGCCCGCCCGACACGAACACGGTGGGCACGTCGACGCGGAGCGCGCCCATGAGCATGCCCGGGACGATCTTGTCGCAGTTGGGGATGCAGACCATGGCGTCGAGCGCATGGGCGTTCATCATCGTCTCGACCGAGTCGGCGATGAGCTCGCGCGACGGAAGGCTGTAGAGCATGCCGGCGTGGCCCATGGCGATGCCGTCGTCCACGCCGATGGTGTGGAACTCGAAGGGCACCCCGCCCGCCTTGCGGATCTCGTCCTTGACGATCTGGCCGTAGCCGGCGAGGTGGACGTGGCCGGGGATGATGTCGACCTGGCTGTTGCAGACCCCGATGAACGGCTTGTCGAAGTCGGCGTCGACGAGTCCGGTGGCGCGCAGCAGGCTTCGGTGGGGGGCGCGCTCGTACCCCTTCTTGATGACGTCGCTTCGCATGGTTCCAGAGGGAATAGCCGAGAAGGGGTGGAAGTCAACCGCCGTGCTAGGCTCGGCGCGACTGGTCCGCTCGCTCGCCATCGTCGATCGTTTCGCCCCGGAGGGGCGCGCCCTGCGGGCGCACCTCGACGCCCGCTTCGCCGACCCGCGCGCCGCGTCCCCGGATCGCTTCGTCTGGGACTTCTGGCACCAGCCCGGGCAGTACACGGCGCTGCGGACGCCGGCCTGGACGTTCTTCCCGAGGGAGGTCTACGAACGCTTCCATTCCCGCCTGGTCTCGTGGGGCCGGCGCACGCTCGGCTGCCACGACGTGTCCCCGCCCTGGCTCTCGGTGTACGTCGAGGGATGCGGGCAGGAGCTCCATGGGGACCTTCCCCACGGACCCTGGGCCTTCGTCTACTCCCTCACCCGCTGGAAGGGGCGGCGCTTCCAGGGGGGCGAGACCGAGATCCTGCGGGACGAGGTGCTCGACTGGTGGGGCGCCTTCCGATCGACGCGGAAGGCCGAGCGGCCGGAGCTCCTCCGCGTGGTCGAGCCCCGCTTCGACCAGCTGGCCGCCTGGCGGTTCCCCCGGCGACGGGCGCCTTCCCGCGTCACCCTTCCGCTCGTCTTCGAGCGCTAGAGCGAGCCCCATGGAAGAATCCCACGTCCACGACATCGCCCGCGTCATCCAGATGGCGCTCGCCCCCGCCTTCCTGCTCTCCGCGGTCGGGGCGCTCCTCAACGTCTTCGCGAACCGCCTGGCCCGGATCGTCGACCGGACCCGCGCGCTGGAGGGGCGCCTCGATCCCTCCTCGGCGCGCCCTCCCGAGCTGGAGGTCCTGAAGCGGCGGGGAGGGCTGGTGCGCTGGGCCATCACCATGGGCACCGGGGCCGCGCTCCTCGTGTCGCTCGTGATCGGGGTCGCGTTCATCGGGTTCCTGGCCAAGATGAACTTCTCGATGCTCGTCGCCGGACTCTTCGTGGCCGCCATGGGCGCCCTCACCCTGGCCCTGACCTTCTTCCTGCGGGAGGTGGTCCTGGCGGTCGGAAGCCTGGAGGCCATCCTTCCCCGGGCCGTCGTGCGCTCGTTCCACCCGCGCGACGACGACGAGACGCCCCTCGGGCGTTCCTGACCCGAGAGCGCATCCCACGACCCCGCAGGCTTCGGGTATCCTCTCGCCCCATGTCGAAGGGCAAGTTCCAGGTCGGCCTGGTCCAGATGGCGATGTCCCCCGATCCGCGCGAGAACGAGGCGCGGGCCGTTTCCCGGGTGGAGGAGGCGGCGCGCCGCGGCGCCCAGGTGGTGTGCCTGCCGGAGCTCTACCGCTCCCACTACTTCTGCCAGCGGGAGGACCACGCCTTCTTCGACCTGGCCGAGGACGTCCCGGGGCCGAGCAGCCGCCGCTTCCAGGAGGTCGCCCGCCGGGCCGGCGTCTCGATCGTCGTCCCCATCTTCGAGCGGCGGGCGCCCGGCCTCTACCACAACAGCGCCCTCCTGGTGGACTCCGACGGATCCCTGCGCGGCGTCTACCGGAAGATGCACATCCCCGACGACCCGGCCTTCTACGAGAAGTTCTACTTCACGCCGGGTGACCTGGGGTTCCGGGCCTTCGACCTCGCCGCGGGCCGGGTCGGGACCCTCATCTGCTGGGACCAGTGGTACCCGGAGGGCGCGCGGCTCACCGCCCTGCAGGGCGCGGCCATCCTCTTCTACCCCACCGCCATCGGCTGGCACCCCGCAGAGAAGGAGCCCTCCGGCGCGGCGCAGCTCGACTCCTGGCGCACCATCCAGCGCTCCCACGCCATCGCCAACGGAGTCTACGTGGCAGCGGTGAACCGCATCGGCTTCGAGCCCGGAGAGGCCGGCCAGGCGGGGCTCGAGTTCTGGGGATCGAGCTTCCTCTGCGATCCGTTCGGCCAGGTCGTCGCGGAGGGCCCGGTGGACCGGGAGGAGATCCTGCTCGGGGAAGTCGACCCTTCGCGCATCGAGGACGTCCGCCGCCACTGGCCCTTCCTGCGCGACCGGCGCGTCGACGCCTACTCCGGCATCGAGAAGCGCTTCATCGACTGAGGATCCCGTGGCCCGGTCCGAGAACCCTCGATCCCCTGCCCTCCGGATGCCCGCCGAGTGGGAACCCCACGACGCCACCTGGCTCGCATGGCCCCACGCCGTGGGCGACTGGCCGGGCCGGTTCGGCCCGATTCCCTGGGCCTTCGCGGACATCGTGAAGAAGGTCGCCGCGGGAGAGACCGTCCGCCTCCTGACGAACGACGCCGCGCACGAGGCGAAGGCCCGCCGCCACCT
>DAIEMM010000056.1 GCA_027349605.1 Anaeromyxobacteraceae bacterium | reverse complement strand
TCCTTCACCGCGCGTGCAGGAGAGCTGGTGGCGCTGGTGGGGCCGAACGGCGCCGGGAAGAGCACGCTGCTCCGGCTCGCCGCCGGGCTCCTCGTCCCCTCGTCGGGCCGCGTGCGGGTGGGCGGCCTCGAGGCCCACTCCGCCCCGCGCCGGGCGCTGGCCCGCATCTGCGCGCTGGTTCCCCAGGAGCCCCGCGCCCCCTGGCCCTTCACGGTCCGTGAGGCGGTGATGATGGGACGGGCGCCGCACCAGGGGCTGCTCGCCGTCCCCGGGCCGTTCGACCACGGCGCCGTGGAGGGCGCGCTCCGGGCCTGCGACCTCGTGGATCTCGCCGAACGGCGCCTCGACGAGCTCTCCGGCGGCGAGCGGCGCCGGGTCTTCTTCGCCCGCGCGCTGGCCCAGGAGCCTCGGGTGCTGCTCCTCGACGAGCCCACCGCCTTCCTCGACCTGGCCCACCAGGTGGCCGCCATGGAGATGGCGCGGGTCGCGGCCCGGGCCGGGCTCTGCGTGGTGGCGGTGCTGCACGACCTCAACCTGGCCGGCGAGTCGGCCGACCGGATCGCCGTCCTCTCGCGCGGGCAGGTGGTCGCGAGCGGCCCGCCGCGCGAGGTGCTCTCGGCCGGGCGGGTGAGCGAGGTCTGGGGGGTGCCGGTGTGGCGCGGGGAGAACGGGATCACCGGCGCGCCGGTGGTGCTCCCGGTCACGTCCCCGGGACGGCGAACTTGATCATCGCGGCGAGCGTGCGGAAGGTGCTGCCGCCGAAGCTCTGGCGGTAGGCGAACTCGGCCCCGAAGCCGCCGTACGCGAAGCCCGCGCCGAGCGACCAGAGCTGGACGTCCGCTCCCGCGTTGAACATCCAGCCTCCCCGCAGCGAGACCATGTCGAAGAAGAAGACCTCGGCGCCAGCGGCCCACCGGTCCTCGTGGATCCCCTCGGCGCCGAAGTTCCGGACCCAGTCGCCGGTGACGCGGAAGGTGTCCCCGGGACCGATGGCCACGCCCGCCCCCATGCCGATGGGCAGCAGGTCGGGGTGGGAGGTGTCGATGAGGTTGTAGCCGGTGAAGCCGCCGGAGAAGAGCTTCCCGAACCTGAGAAAGGCGCCGACGGTGGTGGTGATCGCGCTCACCGTGGACGTGTCGGAGTAGAGGTTCAGGTAGGTGCCGGTCGCGCCCAGGAAGAGGTTGTCCCCGACCGGGAAGGCGAGCGCCAGGTTCATCATGCCGCCGAAGGCGCCCTTGGTCCGGTAGCCGAGCGTCGACATGTAGTTGTAGGAGAACCCCGCCGCCACCGTGGTGGACGACGAGTCCACCACCGAGCCGCCGAAGATCGTGGAATCGGTGTCGGCGCCCACCCGGTAGATCATCCCGCCCAGGTTGGTGAGGAAGACCTTCTGGGCCGCCAGCGCCCTGGGGTTGTAGAAGATGGCGTCGTTGTCCCCGGACACGCCGTGGTAGGCGGCCAGCCCCATCGACCGCGCGTACACGTAGTTGGTGGGCGTGGGGGGCAGCGGCCCCTCTCCCCCGAGTGCGGGGAGCGCTGCGGAGGCGAGGATCAGGGCGAGAAGTCGGCGCACCGGCGCACGATATCACCCGTCGATCTCCCCGCAAGGACGTGGCTCCTCCTCGGGACTTCCCGGCGCCACGGGCGCCGACTACAGTCGAGCGGACCATGGCGAAGATCCGCAAGGCCGTCATCCCCGCCGCAGGCCTCGGCACCCGCTTCCTCCCGGCCACCAAGGCCGTGCCCAAGGAGTTGCTCCCCATCGTCGACCGGCCGACGATCCAGTACATCGTCGAGGAGGCGGTGGCGGCCGGCGTGGACGAGGTGATCCTGGTCTGCGCGCGCGGCAAGGACTCCATCGTCGACCACTTCGACATCGCGCCGGAGCTGGAGGCCCACCTCGGGCGCACCGGCAAGGAGGCGCTGCGCGCCGAGATGCGGGCCATCGCCAAGATGGCGAACGTGGTCACGGTCCGGCAGCAGGAGCCGCTCGGCCTCGGACACGCCGTGCTCTGCGCCAAGGCGCTGGTCGGCGACGAGCCCTTCATCGTGATGCTGGGGGACGACATCATCGACGCCCCGGTCCCGGCCGCGAAGCAGCTCGCCTCCTGCTTCGAGAGGAACGGCCTCGGCACCATCGCCCTCCTGGAGGTCCCGCCCTCCGAGACCCACATGTACGGCGTGGCCGCCGGCCCGGCGGTGGACGCGCGCACCATCCGCATCGAGCGGCTGGTCGAGAAGCCGAAGAAGGACGCCCCGTCCAACCTGGCCGTCATCGGGCGCTACGTGCTGCCCCCCCGCATCTTCTCGGTCCTGGAGCAGGTGAAGCCCGGCGTGGGCGGCGAGATCCAGCTCACCGACGCGCTCGCCGTCCTGGCGCGGGAGGAGGGGCTGCTCGGCTACCGGTTCGAGGGGGAGCGGCACGACGCGGGCGACCGCTTCGGCTTCCTCAAGGCCAACATCGCCTTCGCGCTCCAGCGGCCCGACCTCCGGGAGCCCCTGCTCGCGTACCTGCGCTCGATCGCCGGCTGAGGGCAAGCCCGGTTGACATGCGGCGCACATGCTCCTATGTGGGAAGCATGTCCCGCATGATCCAGATCCGGAACGTTCCCGACGAGGTCCACCGGAGGTTGCGGGTCCGCGCCGCCCGCGAGGGCATCACCCTCTCGGAAATGCTCGGGCGGGAGGCCCGGCGGCTGGCCGACCAGCCCTCTCCCGAGGAGCTGCGCGAGCGCCTCCTCGGACGCCCCCCCGCCCGGCTGTCCGTCCCGCCCGCGCGCCTGATCCGCGAGGAGCGTGATCGCGCGTGATCGTCGTCGATGCCTCCACGGTCGTCGACCTCCTCCTCGGGACGGCGGCGGCTCTGCGCCTCGCCGAAAGGCTCCTCGTCACGGGCGTCTCCCTTCACGCACCCCACCTCCTCGACATCGAGGTCACGCAGGCCGTTCGGCGCTATGCCCTCGCCGGGGAGATCTCCGGACGCCGTGGAGTGGAGGCGATGACGGACCTGCTCGACCTCCCCGTCCACCGACACCCGCACGACATCCTCCTGCCGCGCATCTGGGAGCTCCGCCGCTCGGTCACGGCCTACGACGCCGCTTACGTCGCCCTGGCCGAGGCGCTCGACGCCCCGCTCCTCACCCGGGACGGCAAGCTGGCGCGATCCCACGGCCATCGCGCCCGGATCGAACTCGTCTGACCCTGCTGCTACACTCGGCGCCCCGTGCTCGTCGAGGTCGCCGTCGCCGCCGCCGTCCGCGGCACCTTCACCTACCGCGTCCCCTCCCGACTGGCCGGCGAGGTCTCGCTGGGCAGCCGCGTGGCCGTGCCCTTCGGCAGGAGCCCGCGGGCCACGGGCTACGTGGTGGGGCTGCCCACCTCGCCGCCCCCGGGGTTCGAGCTGAAGGACGTCGCCGGCGTCCTCGACGAGTTCCCTCCCTTCACCCCGCCCCTGCTCCGGCTCATCCGCTGGGCCGAGGACTACTACCTGGCTCCCCCCGGCGAGCTGATGCGGGCGGCCCTGCCGCCGGGGCTGAACGCGCGCAAGGGAGCCTCGGCTCCCACCCGCCGCGGCGTGGAGTTCGCGGCGCCCGCCGCCGGAGCCGCGGAGGCGCTCGCCGGGCTCGGGGCCCGGGCCCACGCCAGGCGCGCCGTGCTCGAGTACCTGGTCGCCCGGGGGCGCATCCCGGTGGAGGAGATCCGGGCCGCCTTCCCGCGCGGCCGGCCGGCGCTCACCGCGCTCTTGCGGGCGGGGCTCGCCACCCTGGAGACGGTGGCCGCGGCCGCCGGCGGGGGCGCGCTCCTCCCCGCGGCCGAGGCGCCCTTCCCCCTCACGGGCGACCAGTCCGCCGCGCTGGCCCGCATCTCCGCCGCGGCCGGGGCCTTCCGCACCTTCCTGCTCCACGGGGTCACCGGCTCGGGCAAGACCGAGGTCTACCTCCAGGCCATCGCGCTCGCGCGCGCCGCCGGCAAGGGGGCGCTGGTCCTCGTGCCCGAGATCGCGCTCACCCCCCAGCTGGCCGGGCGCTTCCGGGCCCGCTTCGGGGACCAGGTGGCGCTGCTCCACAGCGGCCTCTCCGACCGGGAGCGGCACGGCGAGTGGCTGCGG